>DASVSM010000382.1:0-5662 GCA_036388115.1 Flavisolibacter sp. | reverse complement strand
CTTCAAGGTGGGGTATCGGTTCGATAACGGTGCTAACACAATCGCTACGTTTTCCCAAACACTTAATCCGGGAGAAACTGCAACGGTTACCTTACCGGTTGATATAGCCGCCTCCGGCCCACGGGTAATCACTGCCTTTACTGCTGATCCCGTATCTGTTTCGGGCACCGGCGACGAGCGAAAAAGCAACGATACATTGACCAAGAACTTCACCGTGGTTAACCTGGTTAATCTACCTGTTATCGAAGGATTTGAAACAGCATTTCCTCCTGCCGGCTGGACGATCTTCAACCCGAATAACAATGGCACATGGCTGAGAACAACACCAGGGAGAAACAGTGTCTTTTCTGCTTTCATTGACAACTTTACCGTTGGTGGTCTTACCGGACAGATCGATGAAATGCGCTTGCCATTTATGAACGTAGCCGGCGCAGATTCTGTAATCGTTACGTTCGACCTAGCACACCGTAACTTTCCCGGCTCCAGCGATTCGTTGATAGTGTTAGCCACGACTGATTGTGGTAATTCGGTTTCTTACATTTATAACAAGGGTGGTACAGGACTGGCAACAGGAGGCTCCTTTACCGGTAATTTCACGGCACCAACAGCTGCCCAATGGAGAAACGAAAGAATTTCACTGGGTGGTAATGCAGTGGCAACGGGAAGCCTGGGCATTAATTTCAGGAACCGGAACAGGTTTGGGAACAACATCTTTATCGATAACATCAACATTACCGCGGTGTTCAAACGAGACTTGCAACTAGTATCAATCAACTCGGTGTCAAACCTGGTTTGTACTAACAATGTGACACCTTCAGTTACGGTGAAAAACGTCGGCTTGGAAACTGTAACGGCCTTCAAGGTATCTTATTCCCTTAATGGCGGTAGTTTACAAACGCAAAACGTAACCGGTGTTTCATTGGCACGTGATGCACAGATGAACGTTACGCTGGCACCGGTAGCTACTAATACCCCGGGCGCCTACAGTCTGCGGATATATTCATGGGATCCGGTATCAAGTGGAGGAACCGGCGATTTAAACACACGGAACGATACGCTAACCAGAAACTTCGCAGTGCCGGGCACTGTTACTGCTCCGTTAGCGGAAACCTTTGTAAATGCAACCTTCCCTCCTGCCAATTGGAGCATTGTCAATCCTGACAACGCCGTCACTTGGTCTCGCAATGAAGCGGGAAATGGAAATGCAGGTTCTGCTTTTGTGAACACCTTCAACTACCAGATCAACGGCCAACGCGATGACCTGGCCACTCCTATCATTGGTTATGGAACGGTAGATTCAGTAAGGCTTGCCTTTGACCTTGCCGCTTCTACATTTAGCTACCCCGGAAGTACGGCTGTGCCAATTGATACGCTGGAAGTATTGGTCACCAGAGATTGCGGTAATACGTTTACTACGGTTTACAAAAAATGGGGTAACGAACTCCAAACAATCAATGACCCGAACATGCCGCAAACAGGCGAGTTTACACCAATGTCAACTTTCCAATGGAGAAGAGAGAATATTGACCTCACCCAATATGCAGGGCAAAGTCCGTTGCAGGTTGTTTTCCGCGTGACCAACAACTTTGAGAATAACATTTTTATCGATAATGTGAACTTCTCAACGCAAACGCTCCCGGCGCAATTGAAGCAACAAGGTTATGTAATTACACCAACAGCTTTCCGCAGCAACTTCAGGCTATGGCATTACCAAACACCATCCACATTACGTTTTGTGAATGTGTTCAATGCAGCAGGCCAGCTTGTGTGGTCGAAGCAGTTTAACGGCAATGCCGACAGGCAGATGTGGGTTGACCTGAGTGGTAAGGCTGCCGGTGTGTATTTGGTAGAAGTTGGTTACACCGACGCTAACAGAAACGTGGTACAACGCGTTACGAAATATTAAAGATCGCTAAGCAATACGCTATTTCAAGTCCTGCTTTTTAGCAGGACTTTTTTTATTCCGCGCCTACCTTTGCGGCATGATAGCGACAGCCGAAAAGACATTGTATGAAATTCAATCTGCTCCCTTACAAGAAATTGCTGAAAAAGTACAACGGGGAGAACGCATTTCGGAGGCTGACGGATTGCGCCTGTTAAATGATGGCAGTCTCTCATTTCTCGGTTCGCTTGCCAACCAGGTCCGGGAAAGATTGCACGGCGATGCCGTTTATTTTAATCGCAATTTTCATATCGAACCAACCAACGTTTGCGTGTTCTCCTGCAATTTTTGCTCGTACTCCCGGTTGTACGCTCATCGCGAAGAGGGCTGGGAATTAAGCATGGATGATATGCTGAATATTGTAAAAAAATATGATGGGCAGCCGGTAACAGAAGTGCATATTGTTGGTGGTGTGCATCCCAGGATGAACCTTTCTTTTTTTGCCGACCTGCTGAAAGCCATCAAAACCCACCGGCCGGACCTGCATATAAAAGCGTTTACCGCCGTTGAACTGGACTATATGTTTCGCAAAGCGAAAGTTACCGTTGCCGAAGGTGTAAAGCTGTTGAAGGATGCCGGCCTGGATTCGATCCCCGGAGGAGGCGCTGAAATTTTCGATGAGGCCATCAGAAGCAAAATATCTGCTGACAAAGTGGATGCAGAGGGCTGGCTGGCGATTCATGAAGCGGTGCACAACGCGGGACTGCACAGCAATGCCACAATGCTTTACGGGCATATTGAAACCTACGGGGACCGGGTCGATCACATGAGCCGTTTACGCCGGTTACAGGATAAGACAGGCGGCTTCAATACGTTCATCCCGCTCAAGTTCAGAAATGGTGACAACGATATGAGTGCTGTGCCCGAGGTCAGCATTGTAGAAGATTTGAAAATGTATGCGGTTGCCCGCATCTTCATGGACAACTTTCCGCACCTGAAAGCCTACTGGCCTATGCTGGGAAGGAAGAATGCACAGCTTTCATTGGCCTTTGGTGTGAATGATATTGACGGAACAATTGATGATACAACGAAGATCTATTCAATGGCAGGTGCAGAAGAACAAAACCCAGCCATGAGTACAGAAGAAATTGTAGTACTCATTAAACAGGCGGGACGAAAGGCGGTGGAAAGAGATACGCTTTATAACGTCGTCAAAGAATATTAAACAACTACTTTAAGTACTGCAGCAGCTTTATGCACTACGGGGAAATAATAACGACAAGAAATTGCCGGTAAAAAATACTGATTTTTTTGTTGAAACCGGTGGCTGTTGATCTTTTTTGGTTACGCAATCGTCTTTCTGCAAAAGAGAACAAACTGCATTCTCAAACTGCTTTAGCGCAAAACGAATATCGGGATCTGCGTGGAATCGCTTACCGTTGGTATAAGAACCATGTAATTTTACCAGCACATGCACGTCATTTAAGGGGAGGACAGAAACATCCACATAATTCTGAATTTGCTTTTCGGTATGTTCAAACAAAAAGCGGATAGAATGCACCAGGGTGTTTTCTTTCAATAATGTAATGTTCGAATGAAATTGCGGCAGCGAAAGCAAGACATTTTTTGCTTCTTTTTCCGATGCGATAAGAAAAAAATCAGTTGACAAAAAGCTTTGGGTCGGCATAGGGGTCTTGTTAGTTAAGCAGATAAGTTGGCACATCTAAAGTAGCACACTCCTTTTTGATAAACAATCGGCAAATCCCCTTATTTATGCTATTGACTAAGTAAACATTACGCTGAAATTATACGTATTCCCATTCCTCTTTGGGGTATTTCGTTCCTCTAATATGGTAAAATGCACTGCCTTTTATATTCAGCAATACAAGATATCGGATTCTAAAGGCCGCTTAAATCCGGTAGGTGTTTAACACTCACTGAGGCTTAAAGGGATGTTAATGGCGAGTCCACCTTCAGCGGTTTCTTTGTACTTGGAGTTCATGTCCAGGGCTGTCTCCCACATGGTTTCAACCACTACATCCAGGGAGACTTTGGCATAATCAGGGGAGCTTTGCAAGGCAAGCTGCGATGCTGTGATGGCTTTAATCGCCCCCATTGTATTACGCTCAATGCAGGGAACCTGTACCAATCCTGCTATCGGGTCGCAGGTCATACCCAAGTGGTGTTCCATGGCAATTTCTGCGGCCATCAATGCCTGGCGCTGTGTGCCTCCCATTACTTCGGTTAATGCCGCTGCAGCCATGGAAGAAGATACCCCGATCTCTGCCTGGCATCCGCCCATGGCGGCGGAGATGGTTGCCCCTTTTTTGAAGATGCTTCCAATTTCAGAAGCCGTCAATAAGAACTGAATGACTTTTTCTTCTGTGCTGCTCTCGCCAAAAACAAGATAGTAATGAAGTACGGCCGGAATCACCCCGGCGGCACCATTAGTTGGTGCCGTTACCACACGGCCAAAGGCAGCGTTTTCTTCGTTTACAGCAAGGGCAAAACAACTCACCCAATCCAGAATATATTGGAACGAATTGCCGCCACTTTTAATAGCCTCAAGCCATTCGTCATGCGAATGATATTTTTTCCCTTTCAACAATCGTTTTGCCAGGTCGGCAGCCCTTCTTTTCACAAAAAGTCCGCCGGGTAATGTGCCAGTTGTATGGCAGCCACGGTAGGTGCATTCTTTCATTACCTGCCAGATCTTTAGTACGCCTTCTTTTGTCTGTTTTTCAGGACGCCAGGCAGCTTCGTTCTCGAGCACCACTTCATGAATGCCCAAGCCTGTTTTTAAGCACCAGTGTAATAAATCAGAGGAAGAATTAATGGGAAACGGAAGATTGATATTGCCGCCGGCGACTTGCGTCTCTCCTTCTTTTACTACAAAACCTCCTCCGATGGAATAATAAGTTTCGGATACAGCTTCCCCATTGCTAAACAAAGCCAGAAAGCTCAAACCGTTTGGATGATAAGGAAGCGTTTCTGAAAAAAGAAATTCAAGATCTTTCGCCGTATCAAAAGCAATGGGATGAATGCCACCGGCCACCAGCATTTTTGTGGCGGTGATCTCTTCAATTTTTGACGTGATCTTTTCTACGTCAAAAGTCACCGGGTCATCGCCGCTCAGGCCAAGCAGCACGGCTACATCGGTGCCGTGACCTTTGCCGGTTTTTGCCAGCGAACCGTAAAGCAAAACCCGCAAGCTTACAACTTCTGCAAGCCGATTCTTATCCTGAAGTGTTTGTACAAACTTTTGCGCAGCACGCCACGGACCCAGGGTATGCGAAGAAGAAGGACCTACTCCCACTTTGAACATATCAAATACCGAAATCGCTTCGTGTGCCAAAAGATAGGTTTTGCACAAATGTACTACCCTGCTCTCTTACAAATTGTTATTGTACTTCTAGCAGCTCCACCGTAAAAATCAGGTTGGAATTTGGAGGGATGTTACCGACCTGCTGGCTGCCGTAACCTAAAGTGGGCGGAATGTAAATGGTGATCTTGCCACCACTTTTCAGTTGCAGCAAGGCGTTTTTAAAACCAGGTATAAGCCCGCCCAGGTTAAAGCTGGCTGATGACATGCCGCCACCCTGCGGGTCGAACACTGTGCCGTTTGTTAACCTTCCCTGGTAACGGACGGAAACCTGGTCGCAGGCGGTAGGCCTGTCGCCATTACCCTGCTGGTCTATCACGTAAAAGGTTCCGCTGCAATGCTGCGTTGCTGTAATGTTATTCGACTGAAGATAGCTTTGCAACGATTGTATCTCTGTT
>DASVSM010000381.1:0-2040 GCA_036388115.1 Flavisolibacter sp. | reverse complement strand
TTCGGGATATAAGGAAAGACCGTTAAATCAAACGGACGCATGGCATACTGGCTGGCCACTATCTGCTGCAGGTCATAAATCTCCCCGCCAACCGGCTCACCGTTTCCGGTAGCATAAGCAATAACGCGGGGCTTTTGATTGTTTAGTTTATCCAGGCTTTTTGCAAACCCGTATTCCATCATTGCTTCGGCACTGTTCAATTCCGCTACTGAAATATTTCGCTTGCTGCTGGGAAAAAGATTGACAACATCTGTCTGCCCGTTGCCATGAACCAATGCATAAGGAAAAATGTATTTGTTTTCCTGCCCGGCCGTTTGCTGCACAGTCAAATTAATGGGCTCCACCCCTGCGCTACGCAGCGAATCGCCCCAGCTTTTTCCATTTCCGGCCGGCTCATCCGGTGAAATAAAGCGATACCTGATGCGGCCAGGATTTGTTTCTTTCAGCACCGTTAAAAACTCCTGTGTTGTATTGCTCAATTTCCGAAAGCCGGAAGGAAAATCACCTTTTAAGAAAACATCGATCACCACGTCGGACGACAGGTTGCGCACCATCTCTTTGGTGGTGGGAGTCAGTGAATATCTTTTTTCCTCTGTCAGGTCAAAACGGGAATGTAGTGTTGCGGCAATAATGTTGATGAGTATTAAGCCGGCCAGCAAACCAATCCACCAAAACACATTTTTTTTCTTTCCTTTCATTTATCGCTTTGCTAAGTTTTGTTTGGTTACCAATAAAAAGAAAATGATGAGGCTTACGAAATACACTATATCTCTTGTATCAATCACGCCGCGACTAATGCTTTGATAATGGAAATCGATACCGAGCATTTCGATATAATAATCCGCACCGTTTTGGAACAGAGGCAGTTCGCTGAGTGCACTGAAGCCGTAGTAAAAAAGCACGCAGGCAATTAAGCTGATGATGAACGCTACCACCGAATTGGTGGTAAAGCTGCTCACGCAGACGCCGATGGCAGCAAACACCCCGGTTAACAGGATTAAACCAATGTAAGAGCCGGCCGCGGCACCGGAGTCGATACCCGTGGTTGCGGCCAGATGATTAATGGTAAAATAATAAACCAGCGTCGGCACAAGGGCAATTAAAGCCACAATGAACGAACCGAAAAATTTACCCGTAACGATCTGCCAGTTGCTGAGCGGCCTTGTTCCCAATATCTCAAACGTCCCCCCTTTGAATTCTTCTGAAAAGCTGCGCATGGTGATGGCGGAAATAAGGAACATCAAAACCCAGGGTGCAAAACGGAAGAACTCATCCAAACTAGCGTAGCCAAATTCCAGTATATTATCACGCAGCACAAAAAGCACCAACCCGTTCACCAATAGAAAAACAATGATGGCAATGTATCCGGTAAGTGAGCTAAAAAACTGTCGTAATTCTTTTTTACAAATCGGCCACATGAAGGGAAAAAGATAGATAGTAAACGTCTGAAAATTCTACAAAGGGTGCAAAATACTTAATGCATGGCTTAAAGAAGGCATAAAAAAATCCCGTACTAAAGGATCAGTACGGGATAGCTGCCATCGAATGGCTGAATATTTTATACCGAAAAACTCTCGCCGCAGGCACAGGTCCGGCTGGCGTTCGGGTTATGGAAATAAAAACCTTTCCCGTTCAGGCCATCCGAAAAGTCAAGTTCTGTATTGACCAGGTAGAGGAAGCTCTTCAAGTCGGTGACGATCTTCAGGTCCTCATTATCAAAAACCTGGTCGGCAGGCTTTAATTGGTTGTCGAAATCAATCTTATAGCTCAACCCGGAACAGCCACCGCCGACCACACTTACCCGCAAAAAGTAAGAAGGATCAGTACCATGACCCGCGTCTTCCATCAGTTGCTTAACTCTCGCCTTTGCTTTATCGGTAACGGTTACTGCGTTTTCTGTCGTTGTCATACGTCAAAATTAAAAGTTCAAAAATCAAAAGCACGTTTCTCCGCCAAATTTTACCTATTTATTACTAATTCCGCTTTTATTCATTTCCCAAAATGGACTGAGTTCTCTTAAATTATTAACGGCTTTTGCCA
>DASVSM010000380.1:0-2514 GCA_036388115.1 Flavisolibacter sp. | reverse complement strand
CAACGACCTGAAAAATCTAAAGCAGCTTACACTGTTCCCGGCAGCCCATAAAAATCAATTGGCCATTGCACGCAGCCAGCTTTTATCAGAACAAGCTTACAGCAAGCCTGATACCATTGTATTCATGGAAAAGATGCCGCTGACATACAAGGAGCGCAGCGGCTATGTGTATGTATTCAAGTACAAGGAAAACAAAAATGATAATAGCTGGAAACTTGCTACAGTAGGGCTTCTGCCAAAAGATGAAACGCTTTACTATTTTTCTGAAAAGGATTCCTCCAAGAAGTATGATTATACATACACCTTTACCGACCTTACCAACACAAAACTCACTAACGAAACACCCGAAAAAGAACAATTGCAAAAGCTGCTGAAAAAACTTCAGTACAGCAAACGTAAGAGCGCCGTCCAGTTTTATTCAGAAGGCAGCACCTACGGTGATATGGATATTAGCAACAGTTTCAGGGATTGATCTGCGGGATCGCATCCAATAATGACTTTGTATATCCGCTTTGCGGACGAAGGTAAACTTCCTCGGCAGGACCACTTTCCACAATAGTGCCGGCCTGCATGACCATGATGCGGTCGCACATATAGCGGACAACGGAAAGATCGTGTGAGATGAATAACAATGTTAATCCTAATTCTTTTTTAAGGTCATTCAGCAGGTTTAAAACCTGTGCCTGAACACTTACATCAAGTGCCGAAACCGATTCGTCACAAACAACAAAATCAGGGTTCAGGCTCAATGCCCGAGCAATTACGATGCGTTGCCGCTGACCACCCGAAAACTCATGCGGATAACGGCTCATGGCCGACGCGGGCAGACTAACTTTTTCAAGCAATTCGGCAACCCGCCTTTTTCTTTCCCTGGCAGATGGCTGAACACCTGCTATCAACATTGGTTCTGCAATGGCCGTTTCAATCGTCAGTCGTGGATTGAGCGAGGAGTAGGGGTCCTGGAATATGAGCTGCACATCTTTCCGCAGCCCTTTCACCTGTTGCTTCGATAGCTTTGTTATGTCAGTACCGTTGTAAATGATTTTGCCGGAAGAAGGGTCAACCAGTCGTAACAATGTTCTCCCCAATGTTGTTTTGCCACAGCCCGATTCACCTACCAATCCAAGCGTTTCATTTTTGAAAATATCAAAGCTTACATTATTCACTGCCGTCACAAAACTTAAAGGCTTTCCAAACAGGGATGTTTTGTTTGGGAACTGAACAGATAGATTCTGCACCTGCATCACTGCCTCTTTCCCGCTGTTTTTATTCTGTATTCTGCTTGCTGCATGCTGCGTTCTACCTCCTGATACCTGATTCGTGTGTCCTGCCTCCTTCATATAATCGCTTACCATAGGCAATCGTTTGCCCTTTGGATGCAGTGCCGGCCGGCAGGCAATTAACGCTTTTGTATACGGATGTGTAGCTTTTTTAAAGATGGTTTCCGTCGTGCCTTCTTCCACTATTTCCCCTTTGTACATAATAGCAACACGGTGAGCTATTTCAGCAACAACGCCCAGATCATGTGTGATGAAGAGGACGCCCATATTCTGTTCCTGCTGCAGTTCTTTTATCAACCGGAGGATGGTCTTCTGCACTGTTACATCCAAAGCAGTTGTGGGTTCATCGCAGATCAATAACTGCGGCTGGCAACACATGGCCATGGCAATCATTACTCTTTGTTTTTGTCCGCCGCTAAGTTGGTGAGGGTAGCGGTCGAACATTTTTTCCGGTGTCGGCAACTGCACTTTTCGGAACCATTCAATGGCTTGCCGCTTTGCTTCGGCTTTGGTAATGGGTTTGTGAACAAGCAATGCCTCCATTACCTGAACGCCGCAACGGATGACAGGGTTTAAAGAGCTCATTGGTTCCTGGAAGATCATGGCAATTTTGGCACCCCGGATCGAGCGTAGTTGCTTGTGCGAAAGCTGGAGAAGATCAATGCCATTATGTTCTTCAGTAAACAGAATTTTGCCCTGCGGGTAATGAGCCGGCGGCCTGGGAAGCAACTGCAAAATAGAAAGAGATGTCACTGATTTTCCCGAACCGCTTTCACCGACCAAGGCAAGGATCTCCCCTTTGTCTATCGTTAATGAAATGTCTTTTACAGCGGATGTTTTTCCGCTTTCAGAAATAAAATCAACACTTAAATTTTCAATACGTAGCAAAGGCTGCATGCCGCTTAGTTACAGGGTTTAGTTAGTACCTTAATGGATAAGGCTTTTTCTGGTTTGGGATAATATGCCATGCAAACAGCACATTGTTGTTTTGCCGTGTCCGGCACAAAATAAAATTCGTCTCCTTCGTTTAATGATGAAGGGAATGAACAGGGGCTGCCCAAAGCAAAAACGTTTGAATGTGTTTTACCGGTAACCTCATCTTTCCAACTGGCGGCAATCCTTGTTGTATCAAGGTTGCCTTCCAGCAGCTTGATGGTATAATTTGAACAAATACCTTTTACTTCAAGCCGGCCTTTGTAGCAATTTGCATTTGTTTTTGTGGGAACGCTCTTGC
>DASVSM010000379.1:0-3170 GCA_036388115.1 Flavisolibacter sp. | reverse complement strand
CTTCAAGTGGTGCAAAGAAATTTACACTTGTTCGGTCAGTAGTTTTCCAGCGTACTTTCTGTATCATTCATTTGAAAGGGCAGGCTTCAAACTTTCTTCGCCTGTTTTCCCTCTCAGGGCAAAGTAGGCAATAATAGCGCTGCCAAGCATCAGCGCAGCTCCTAACAAAAAAGGTGCACCCGGGAAATAGGTTGGTGCAGATTTGCCCGTAAAGTACCCAAAAATATTAGCCATTACCGGCGGTCCAAAAATGGTGGTTAAGCTCATTAAACCCGTTAATGAACCCTGTAATTCTCCCTGTTGATTGTTGGGAACATGACCGGCCATAATCGACTGCAGTGCAGGCCCGCAGATACCACCCAGGCAGTAAGGAACCAGAAAGACAAACATCATCCAGCTTTGCGAAGCAAAAGCAAACAGCAACATGCCTAACGCATAAAGTGAAAGGCCAATGTAAATGCTTTTTTCATTTCCCAGTTTCGGATTTACCACTCTCGTTAATCCCGCCTGCACGGCACCTACCAATACCCCGACCACGGCAAGGGAAATACCAATCATTGTTTCCGACCAACCGAACCGCTCAATCGTAAAAAAGCTCCAGTTGCTTTGCACCGCATGTGAGCCCAGGTACACCAGAAAAAGAGCGAACATGAGCCCGGTTAGTGCCGGAAATTTGCGAAGATTATAAACACTTACACCAGGAATCGCCCTTGACCATTCAAATTTTCGCCTGCTTTCCGGCGGCAGGGACTCCGGCAAGACAAAAAATCCATAAAGGAAATTAAGAAAACACAGCCCCGCTGCCACCATAAACGGTACCCGGGCACCCAACCCGCCAAGCAATCCGCCGATGGCTGGACCGATGATAAAGCCAAGTCCAAAAGCAGCACCGATCAGTCCAAAATTCTTTGCCCGGTTTTCCGGCGTACTGATATCGGCAATGTAAGCGGTTGCGGTGGTAAAACTGGCACCTGTAACACCGGCAATCACTCTCCCTACAAACAGCCAGCCCAGCGTTGGCGCAAATGCCAGAAACAAATAATCGGCGCCAAAGCCCAGCAGGGCTGCAAGCAGTACAGGCCTTCTGCCATAACGATCACTTAAATTTCCAAGTAACGGCGAAAAACAGAACTGCGTAGCAGCAAAGGCAAACAGCAGCCACCCGCCAATCTTCGACGCCTCGCTGATATTCACATGCGCCAGTTCTTCAATCAGGCCGGGCATCACTGGAATGATAATACCAAAGCCAATCACATCAATTAAAAGGGTAATGAAAATAAAGCCCATTGCGGCATTGCGGTTGGAAGCCATAAACTATCGGATAAATGGTTGGCAAAAATGATTGTTTTTAACGGTGCGGCAAAATGCAAATGCCGGAGCTACGCATCAATGATCGGGCAAAAATTGAGTACAAGGAACCATCTCCAGGAACGATCTATGCTTTCACCGTATCCATCTCACTGATGTTGGTAAACAGCATTAGAAAGGAAGCGACCATCATAATGTAAAAGCCGGTACCAAAGGAACGGACAGTTTCGCTGGCGCTTAACGGCGATTGGGAAAATGCCGTGATCAACAACGCAGCAATTACCAGCACAGGAAGAAATAACAGAATGGAGGACAGGGGACGACGCAACGCGGAAATAAGAAGAATGGCAATCACAGCAATCAGCATCACCAGAAAACAACCAACGAGCAGGTAAAATTCACCAGGCATGTTACCGGTCTTACCCATGTTTCGGATACTTTCAGCTACCACGTCCCAGGCGCTGATCTCCAGTCCGAAACCAAGATTGCTGCTATTATTTATGGGTAGAAAATAGGCAGCCAGTATAGCCAGACATAAAACGATCCGAAGAATTTGATGGTTGCCCATAATGCAGACGTTTTTTGAAAAGATACGGGAGTTTCAACAAATTAATAATGAAAACGCTTGCCAGATGCGGTAAAAGTCTACGGGAGATTTCGGATATCCCCATCTTTTTCTATTTTTAAAGCCAATTTCCATTCCATGAAACACAACCGCCTGCTGCTTTTGGTGCTGCTTTCACTTTCCCTGAACCTTTTTTCTCAAACCGTTCAACTCCGTTCCGGTTCTTTTCAGCCAGGCGCTAATGTTCGGAAAGAAAGCATAGACTCCTTCAACAAAATGGCCGCACGGACCGATGGACAGGCCTTTGCCGCAATACAATTTTCTCGTATACCAACAGCAGCCGAACAAAAGCTGCTTTTGTCTAATGGTATTCAACTGCTGGACTATCTTCCACCCAACAGTTATACGGTAAGCATTAAAGGAGATGTTCCGCTGAATATATTGCGGGCGTCTGGTGCAAAAGCGGTGTTCCAGCTTTCGCCGCGGCAAAAAATGCAGGATTATTTTGCCAAAGGAGTGATTCCCTCCTGGGCCGTAAAAATCCAGGGAACAGTAGATGTTTGGATATCGTTCCCAAAAACGGTTTCATCGGGAACAGTGATTTCGAAATTAAAAGAAGCCAACGTTGACATTCTTTCCGAAGATCACAAACAATACAATGTACTTGCCCTACGCATAGCTGCCGGCCGCATTGCGGAGATAGCGGCCCTTCCTTTTGTTGAATATATTCAGCCGGCACCACCGGAAGACAAGCCGCTGAATTATAATAGCCGCGTAGGATCAAGAGCCACTGCACTGAATGCCTCCATTGCCAATGGTGGACGGGGATTGAACGGAGAAGGTGTGGTGATTGGGGTAGGTGACAATGCTGATATACAGGCGCATGCTGATTTTACAGGCCGCTTTGTCAATCGTAACCCTTCCCCGTTTAATGCACATGGTGTGCATGTAACAGGTACTATAGCAGGAGCCGGCAACATCGATGAGCGTTATCGCGGCTATGCACCGAAATCAACCATCATCAGCCAGGCATACAGCGGGGTGCTTGACAATGCCGCTACCTATGTGAACGATTACGACATGGTGATCACCAATAATTCTTACGGTAATATCATCGACTGCGAATACCACGGAACGTATGACCTGTACAGCCGGATCATGGACCAGCAAGCCTTTGACCTTCCTAATTTATTGCATGTGTTTTCGGCGGGCAACAGCGGAAGCAGTACCTGTGCACCTTACCCGCAGGGCTTCCATACGGTGCTCGGTTCATACCAAACGGCAAAGAATGTTATTA
>DASVSM010000378.1:0-3766 GCA_036388115.1 Flavisolibacter sp. | reverse complement strand
GTGTGCTTTCCAACGCAATCACGTCTCGGATGTTTTCTACCACGCAAATCATTTCCTGCTTGCGCATGCTGTTGGCACAGATGGAACAAATGTCGGCATCGGCTACATTATGGCAGCGCTGGCAGAACTTAATCTCGCTGCGCATGCGGCTTACTACCTCGCTGAAATGTGCTACATCTTCGCTTTCCTGTTTCAGTAAATGAAGCACTAACCGCAGGGCTGTTTTTTTACCGATTCCGGGTAATTTGGCAAATTCGTTAACCGCATTTTCGAGCAGGGAAGAAGAGAATTGCATAGTCTGCAAATGTACATTTTTCGACCCGGAAACGCTGTTAAAAACGGCTTATAAAGAGATGTCGAATTCGTTTTCCATCCCCGGTTTTACCACCAGCCGGCGGGGCACCGGAGTCACAAGTTCAGGCTGTCGCCGAACTCCAAAGAATTGTCCCGGATCCCAGGTTTTATTGTTATTTATATCATCCAAAATCCGGAGATCATACTCACCCGGATTAAAGAGCGTTGACCGGTAGGTTCCATTCGTTAATGGAACAGAAAAAATAACCTGGTCGCTCTGCACAAATTGCAGCACCGGGTTTTTGATATTCGTCAGATTACGGACACGAATATTCAGTTGCCCGTACTCGCTGCGTCTTTTAGTGGTAAAGTTCAGCGTATCGGTCTTTAGCAGTTTTCTGCCGGCGCTGTCTTCGGCAAATTCTTTATCGATAATTAAATTATGAACTGTTCCTTCCCGCCATGCAGAGCGGAACCGAAGAACTGTGTGGGAGGAGTCCAGCAATGCCGTGTACCGGGCAACGGGTGTAAACGTGGAATCAGTTGACAGGGATATCCTGGTGGAATCAAACCGTTGGAGCGGCGTTTGAAAGGTGATGACAAAGTCGTTTTGCAAATCAAGTGTGGTGGAACCAGCATTAGTGAAAAAACGCAGGCGTTTGTCAGTTGTTGGAGTCCGGCCCTGGCTAGCCACAGGTGCTGTAGTTGGAGGTATCAGCGGCCGTGTACGATAAGCGTAGAGTGTGATGTTGGTTGTGTCTCCCGTTGTTACGGCGCTATTTGAAAAGGCAAAGGTCTGTCTTGTTGTATCCTGGTACCGGCGCTGGTTCGTTATGGCATCGCTTAATGCATAAATGGCAAAGGTGCCTTTTGGCAGGTTTCGGAACCGGTAGTTTCCTGCGGCATCCACCCTGGCAAAATAAACCGGCCGTTGTGTTCTAACTGCTGAATCTGCCAGGTTTCGGTGCAACATTACAATAAGCGTAGAGTCCGTTTTCCCATTTTCAGCTAAAACTACCTTTCCGGAAAGTGTCAGGGAATCCAGCGCAGAACCGGTGGAGAACGTATAAACAAAGTCCTTCAGCACATTGCCTTCATTCACATCGCGAATGGCATTGCCGAAGTTCAGCGTGTACGTGGTATTAGCCAATAAGCTGTCCCGAAACCGGACTGTCACTGTTCTGGCACGAACAGCAATTTCCGGGTTTGATTCAAAAGTGGGTGTGAATAAAAGGTTGTTCGAAAGATCCTGTGGGTCGTCAACGTATTCATCGAAAGTAAACGTGATGCGGTCGCCGCGGAAATTCAGGGTAGAGTCTCTCGGAGCCGCTGAAAGCAGTTGAGGTGGCAGACTATCCCGGGGCCCGCCGGCTGGTGGAATGATATTGGCGCAGCCGCTTGATATCGTGGTTAAATAAGCAGCAAAACACAGCAGGAATAAGAAACTAATGATCGAGGTCGTCCTCATGATAGGCAAACATAAGTTCTTTCCAAAGAGCCGCCTTTGCGTCTTTGCTAAGGATAGATTAAAACTTTAGTGCGTTGGTATACAGGAATGCAGGGTTCATCGAAAAGGCCCAAACGATGTTTTTTATTGTTTGTATATCAACTATTTTCCATCACCTTTGCACAACTATAAAAAAAATCTAAATCTTATAAAGCAGTATGGGACTTTTTAACTGGTTTACACAGGAGATTGCTATTGACCTGGGTACTGCAAACACACTCATCATTCACAATGATGAGGTAGTGGTGAATGAACCATCCATTGTAGCGTTGAACAGGAATAATCCAAAGGAAGTATTAGCCGTAGGGAAGCGTGCCCTGATGATGCATGAAAAAACCCATGAAAGCATTAAGACCATCCGACCCCTGAAAGACGGTGTCATTGCCGATTTTAATGCAGCAGAGCTGATGCTTCGTGAAATGATCAAGCTGGTTTATCCCAAAAAACCGCTTTTCCCACCGAGCTGGAGGATGATGATCTGCATCCCGTCTTCTATTACCGAAGTTGAAAAAAGAGCGGTAAGAGATAGTGCGGAACAGGCAGGCGCAAAGGAAGTTTACCTCATACATGAGCCAATGGCCGCGGCCCTTGGGATTGGCATTGATGTGGAAGAACCCGTTGGAAACATGATCATTGACATTGGTGGGGGTACAACCGGGATTACCGTAATTGCCCTGGCGGGTATTGTTTGCGATCAGTCCATCCGTATTGCCGGTGATGAATTTACTGCTGATATTATGGAGGCCCTGCGCCGTTATCATAGCTTATTAATTGGTGAACGTACAGCCGAGCAGATCAAAATACAGATTGGTGCTGCCATGAAAGACCTGGACAGTCCGCCTGATGATATCCCTGTAAATGGCCGCGACCTTGTTACCGGTATTCCGAAGCAAATTATGGTGAGTTACCAGGAAATTGCTGAGGCATTAGATAAAAGCATTTTTAAAATTGAAGAAGCTATTCTGAAGGCCTTGGAACAAACCCCTCCGGAACTGGCGGCAGATATTTACCGTCGTGGACTTTATTTGACGGGGGGTGGTGCACTCCTAAAAGGGTTGGATAAACGCCTGAGCGCTAAAATCAAGTTACCCGTGCATGTGGCCGATGATCCGCTGAAAAGCGTGGTACGTGGTACCGGCCTTGCCCTCAAAAACTATGATCGTTATCCTTTTGTGATGAGATAAAATACAGCTACAAGCCGTAAGCTGCAAGCTGCAAGCGGCTTGTAGCCAATAGCTTGCAGCTTGCAGCTCTTCCCGATGCGCAATATTTTTCTTTTTCTCCGTCGCTATTTCACCTTTTTCACCTTTATACTGCTGCAGCTTTTTGCCTTGTGGATGGTGTTCCGGTACAACCGTTTTCA
Organism: Flavisolibacter sp.; assembly: GCA_036388115.1. Classification (GTDB taxonomy): domain Bacteria; phylum Bacteroidota; class Bacteroidia; order Chitinophagales; family Chitinophagaceae; genus Flavisolibacter. The sequence continues at coordinate 602 of DASVSM010000378.1, read as the reverse complement.
TCGTGCTGCATTTTTGGGTGTAGCTAATGAATTTACCGGCAGTGTCAATACACAGGTGGATAAGCTGGATGATTACTTTCACCAGGGACAGGAGAACGTCAGGGTTCACCGCATGAATGATTCGCTGTTGAACCTCTTGAAATCAAACCTTGATTACCGCGATACATCACAGAGAGTTGTAACTGATTCAGTTCGCCAGGATTCAACTTATGCTGTTCTTCGTTATATCTGGCGGGATGCCAAAGTGGTTTATAATACTGTCAATGCAGAAGAAAATTATTTGCAAATAAACCGTGGCAGCAAACAAGGCATTAAGGATGATATGGCCGTGATCAGTTCTGATTTGAACGTTGTAGGAGTGGTGGTGAACGTGAGCGCCAACTTTAGCCAGGTGATGAGCTTATTGCATGTACAAAGCTCTGTAAGTGCTGCCCATAAGAACACGGCTACCTTGGGTAAGATTGAATGGGACGCAAAAGATCCCCGCTATGTGTTGCTGAAAGGGATTTCAAGAAGTGTGGAAGTGAAACCTGGCGATTCGGTATTGACCAGCCGGTATACGTACAACTTTCCACCCGGTTATCTCATTGGAACCATCAGTG
>DASVSM010000377.1:0-5339 GCA_036388115.1 Flavisolibacter sp. | reverse complement strand
TTCTTCTCCATCGCCAACAGTTAGTATCGAACGGTCGGAAAGTTGCTTCGCAAGTTCCGCGGCGTTGGGCCCGTTAATGTAAAGAATGTGACAATTCTGCACATCTTTTATATCGTTATAGCGCCGCACCACAATGTTGTTGTTGCCAGCTTTTTCGCCTTCCACTACCGACTCAATATAAGCACCAAAGGGATCATTCCCCAAAATACCAATTACAAAAGGTGTATTGTTGGCAGCGGTAGGCCAGCTGACAAACTGCGAAAAATTATAAAGGAACACGGCTTTTACCTGGTTGGCGGTGGTAGGCGTTTGGGCACGAACGGATACGGCCATGCCGCAAATAAAAAGAAAAAGACACCATCGCAGCAGGTGAATTTTACGGGTCTTTATATGGTTGAAACGTGTTCTCAAAAGCGGGCACTCAGTTTTGCAAATACATTCCTGGGAATGTTGAAGGTTCCGAATTCCGTATGATTTTTCTGCTTCAGGTTTTGGCCGATAACTGCTAATTCAAATCCTTTGAAGGTATAAGCCAGCCTGGCATCGAAGGTCCAGTAAGCCGGAACATCGGCTGTGGCAAATGATTTTTCCAGTCCATCCAGATACCGCGCAACCACATCAAACTGGAAGTGACGGGGCAAGTCGAGTATCGATTGCAACATCACCTGGTTACGAACATCGTTCCCCAGGTAAGTAGGGTCAAAAACACGTCCTGGTTTCGGACCGATGTCTTTGTTGAAATAGGTATAGCCGCCTCGCAGCCGCCAGTTTTTGTGAACCTGGTAGTTGCCTGCCAGCTCTGCCCCCCATGATGTGGCTTCGGAGCCGTTTTGTATCTGGTAGGTGAGTGTCCCCGGCTTGGCTTCTACACTGTAAACATCGCGGTAAACGTTATAAAAAGTAGCCAGTGAGAAAGATGACAAAAGGTTGGGCTGAACGCGGTAGCCCAGTTCATACGCATATACTTTTTCCGAAATAAAGTTTGGCCCGCCGGCCACACTCGGAAGATTGGGTGGCCGGGGCGTCATCGGCAGGAAATAATCCACGTCAAAACGGCTCGGCGTTCTTACCGCCCTTGAAGCGGCCGCCCACAAAGTGTTCCGGCTTTTGATCCAGGCCAGCCTGGCACTGGGTTGCCATTCCCAACCTGAATAAACATTGTGCAGCAACTTGGTGCCGGCAATAAAGCGAAGGCTGTTGGTGAGCATGATCTCATCCTGCACAAAAGCAGTAAACAGGTCGAGTCGCTTGAACCGGGGAAGAATGCCGGCACCTGCCAGGTTGCTGAAATTTGCATCATCTTTTACATAGCGGTAGCCCGTGCCCCATACCAGGTTTTGTTTTTTTCCAATGCCGATGCGGTGCTGAAAATCAGCGTCAACAGTTGTCATTTTATCGTAAGAAGCTGTGGGGGCATCCTCGCGGTAGTAACGGTCGTAATAAAGTTGAAGAATAATGTCCGAACGTTCAGAAAAGGTTCTTGACCATCGAGCCAAAACGTTTTGCCCATTCAGGGGCGAATTTCCAACGGCACTTTCTCTGCTGCCGCCATAATATTCGCCTTGCAACGTCAATGCAGTTTTCTCCGAAGCGTCCCAGTCCACCCGGAAGCCGCCATGGGTCATTCGCCATGCATCTTTGTTTTTTGTGCCATTGGACAGTTCTGTGTTGCTTCGGTCGAAATGCTGTCCGTAAACTTTAAAATGTGCTTTCTCACCCATCTTGCCGCCATAGCGAACAGCCGCCATGTCTCTCAGAAATGTGCCGCCACCGACCGATGCATACAAGCCTTGCGAACCTTTTGCATTCTTTGTCACAATGTTGATGATGCCGTTCACTGCATTGGCGCCCCACAGGGTTCCACCGGGCCCGCTCACCACTTCTATCCGCTCCACATCTTCCAGCAATACATTTTGCTGTTCCCATAACACACCACCGTACAAGGGAGTGTATATGGTACGGCCATCGATCATCACCAGCAGCTTATTAGAAAAAACATTATTAAAACCACGGGCACTGATGATCCACACGCTGGAACTAAATTGCGAAACCTGCAGGTTGGGAGAGAGACGAAGTGCTTCCGCCACATGCGTAGCGCCGGAGCGGCGGATATCTTCGGCGGTTATGACCTGGATAGCCGAAGCAGCTTCCGTAAGCTTTTCAGGGGTGCGGGAAACCAGGGTGACTTCAATGTTCATCAACTCTTCTACGGATAATTTTTTGAGATCGCGGGGTGATAAAACCACTTGTGCTGACACTGGTGCATAAACCAGCCATGCGAAAAAGACAATCAATATTTTAGAGAAGAGATTCGCAGGTTTTGGCTGACAGCACGCCAAATGCATGTTGCGTTTCTTAAACCATTCAATAGCATTCATAACCGGATGTTTTATCAACAAGAAAGAGAACAGGGTGTGAACTGTATAATCTGTAAAGAAAGAATTTTTTTTTGGTGCAGCCGGCATCTTTTTATTGTGCAAATCCAAGAGATATGTCAATGAATGTCCAGAGCTGATGAGTTCAGGCATTGTAAAGGAGGATTACATTAAAATAAATTCTGCCAGTAGGCCAACTCTCTTTTGTGCCTGTTGCCGATGGAATTTTTTACAGCAGAAGCTTTCTGAAATAGGCCATCTTCACACTCCTCGGGTGGGGCAGGTTATGCTGTGTGAATATTTGCCTTGCTTTGGCGTGTATCAAAAATGAAAAAGCCGCACATAAAGTGCGGCCTGGTGGCCTCGCCGCGAATCGAACGCGGATCCAGGGCTTCGGAGACCCTTATACTATCCATTGTACTACGAGGCCGGATGGTAATTAGCTAATCAACACATTCGCTAACGAGCTAATTATTTTATCAACCCATGCGCATTAAAAGCAAAGATCTTTACGGCAATGGCGAGCAATATTACGCCAAAAAATTTGCGCACAGCAATCAAACCTGCAGGGCCAAGTGCCCTTTCTATCAGCCGCAGCGACTTTAACACGATAAAAATAAAGACCAGGTTTGTGAGGATGCCAAACAGCATAACGGACTGTGAATAATTTGCCTTCAGCGAAATAATAGTGGTTAATGTGCCTGAGCCGGCAATAAGTGGAAAGGCAATCGGCACCACTGTTGCCGCCCGGATATCTTTTTCGCTTTTAAACAGTTCAACACCCAGGATCATTTCTAACCCCAGCAAGAAAATAACAATGGAGCCACCTACGGCAAACGAACCAACATCTAACCCTAACAGATTAAGAAAAGGTTTGCCGATGTATAAAAAGAAAACCATCAGTGCGCCTGAAATAAATGTGACGGTCACTTCCCTGATGCCGCCAAGTTTGCTTTTCAGGGAAATCAAAACGGGAATGGTACCAATGATATCAATGACGGCAAACAGCGTAAAGGTGACAGTCACGTAATCTTTCAGGTTGAAATCCATGGTTCCGGTTTCTGCAAATGTAAAGGCTTCAGCTAATCTTAGCCCGGAAGCAGGTCCTGAAAGTAGAAGCCTGCTTTGGGCTTCGGAGTAGTGAAACAATCATCATTGCCATCGGTGGCTGGCCGGAGGATGGGGGCGGCATATTCTTTAAAAACGATCTCGCCTTTTGTGAATTTTACAGGTGCCGAAAAGACAGGTCCGTCAAAAACAAATGAATGATACTCGCCGTTCTCTCCGCAAGGATCAACATGCGAAGGCAGATCATTTAGAAACGCTTCATCTAACAGCCTTCCGCAAAAACTTTGATCTAAAAACTCACTGTTCACGCAAATAATAATTGCCTTGAATCCTGAAGCGATGATTTGCTTTACCACTTCACGACTGTCCATTTTCCATATTGGAAATAAACACTGCAGTTCATCTTTCCTTAATAAGTTTTCGCGGTAGACTTTCAGATCCTCCAGAAACACATCGCCGAAAACGGCATGGGTAAACCCCGCTTTTTTCAATTGCCGGTGCGTGTTGTGAACTGCTTCTTCGTATGCCTGCATGCCGGGCATCTCAGGCAGCTCAATGGTATGTAGCGGCAGGCCAATCGATGTTGCCTGCTGTTGCAGTAACTCCCGGCGAACTCCGTGCATGGAAATCCGATCTGTAGCAGCGTTAACAGAAGTTACCAACGCATCAATGGCAGTACCTTGTTGTTTGGCTTTGTAAAAAGCAAGAGCGGAGTCCTTGCCTCCGCTCCAGTTCATGAATGCTCTTTGCGTCATTAAAATAATATTACTGTATGCTGAAGGTTATTCCTGCATTAAACAGCAACGGTATTGAATTATAACCCCGCACATCAAAGAACTTTTTATTGGTGATATTTTGCGCATCAGCGAAAACTTTCAACGATGGTTTCAACTGGTATTCTGCATACGCATTCAGCAGAAAATATTTGTCCAGCAAAACGTCTGCTCTCTGGTAACCACCTACATCATGCCGGTCGCTCACATATTTACCCGACAGGGAAATAAAAGGACCGCTTTTTACCTGGTAGCCAACCGACAGATTGATGCTGTGTTCCGGTCTTCTTAAGAGATAATTATATGTGGTGTCCTTGAAATTCACACGGCTTTGCGTTGTTTCATCAGGATTCAGATGCGTATAATTGGCATTGATCGTTAAACCATCCAGTGGCAGCCATGTTGTTTCTACTTCCAGCCCTTTTACTGTTTGTTTAATAAAGTTGAAATAACGGAAGGAGATGTAATTAAAGTCAAGGCCGTTTTCAATGGTTCGATGAAAATAAACGGCCCGGCTTTGTATTTTTTTATGCAATTGTTGCACACCGCCTTCAATTGTTTTTGACTCTTCCGGCTTCAGGTCAGACCGTCCATTGGAAGGGGAAAATAGCTGGAAAAGCGTAGGTGCCTTAAAGCCTGTTGCCACGCTCCCAAAAACACGAAAATGCTGCGTGAATGAATAGGAGGGATTGAATGTGTAGGTCATGTTGTTTCCATAACGCGAATGAACGTTCAGTCTTCCCCCTATTTCAACATTCAGCTTTTCATTGGGAGAGTTATAAAACAAAGAGGCATAGGCCGAACTTTGGCTATGGGCGGTATCCTTAAACTGCGAAGTAAAAGGGCCGAAAGAGCTAAGGGAATAGAACTTGCTGCGCATGCTGTTATAGCGGTAATCGGCGCCCTGCAAAAGCGTAAAGCCCTTTGCTATTCCAATGCTGCTGTATAATTCTACAAACTGGTTCTTACCGTAATAATCATCAGTGGAAAAACGGGTGAATCCAGCTATATCCAAGCTATCGTTGCGGTAATTGCGGCTGATATCACTGTACTGGTAATTGCCACGCAGTGTTACATTCTCTTTCCGGTACTGGAAACCTCCACCGGCTATGATGCTTTTGTT
>DASVSM010000376.1:0-1579 GCA_036388115.1 Flavisolibacter sp. | reverse complement strand
GGTTAAATACCGCGGTGCTTTTACGCTCAGTAAGAAGCCACCAGGTAACCTGCGCTGCCAGCTCTTAAAAGCGGCGGGCTTCGGCCATTTGTAAAAACTGCTGTTTAACTCCACGGTTTGATATTCACGTACATAATAACTGATCCTGTCCCGTCTCATTGTGCCATAAGGATACAAGACCCCTTCCCAGTGATCGTAGCTCCAGCCTGAAGTGCCAATGTGAACGCTCATTTTATTGTTTAAAGAAAATAAACAGTGCGCCGATCATCGTTAGCACGATCACCACTTTTCGGTAATGCTCATCCTTTATGCGGGCTACCATGCGGATGCCGAGGAAAAAGCCTAAAAGTAATGCAGGCGCCAGCAGGAGATCGACCCATAAGGTGGTTGCATTGATGTTCTTCCAAAACAAAACCTGGAAAGGCAGTTTAAAGAGGTTAATGACCAGAAACACCCAGGCGGCCGTGCCGATGAAATCATTTTTCGGCATACGCAGCGCCAGAAAATAAAGGTTGGAAAAAGCGCCGGCGAGATTGCCAAGCATTGTGGTAAAACCGGCAGCCAGCCCGGTACTGCCAACAAAGAAAATATTGTGCGGAATGAAACTGCTTTTTCGGATTTCCATCAGGAGGACGATGACGACCGTAAAAATAATGATGGCTGCCATGATCCTGCGAAACACAACTTCATTCACGTCTTTGCCAACCACTACGCCAACGAGTATGCCGGCTACCATCCATGGAAGCAGCTTGCGGAAATGCGCCCATTGTGCATGACGGTGATAGTATTTTACCGCCATCAGGTCGCCGAGGCAAAGCAACGGAAGCACAACACCGGTAGAAGCCTTGCCGCCAAAGACAAGCGCCATAAGGGTAACGTTCAGCATGTCGATACCTTTGATACCTGCCTTGGAAAGACCGATAATAAATGCTGCCAGCGTAATTAAAGCCCAGTTGAGAAAAGAGCTTTCAAACAAGGAGTTCATAGCCTGCGAATGTAGCGCATACGAAGTAAGAAGATATCATCATAACATGCCTGCGTAAGTTGCTGATGCAGCAATTTGAAGATGGCAAACAATAAGTGGTTTGAAGAACAACGAATCCCTGGCGACGCTTTGTTGAAACGTATCTTTTTCAAACCCTGCAATACAGTTACTCATCTAGGAGAAGAGTTGCAATTGGCCCGTTGGATCTTCTTTAGCAGCCGGAGTTCTTTCACCAAAATTAGAAAGCGTTATACCGAGCAGGCGAACTTTTACATCTTCGGGATTTGTATCAGCCAGTAAGTTTTTTGCCGTGGTTACAATGCTTGCCAGGTCATCCGTTGGTTTTGTAAAAGACCGGCTACGGGTGACAATTTTAAAATCGTGGTACTTGATTTTTAGAGTTATCGTCCGCCCTTTCAGGTTGCGACGCCTGATGCGTTCTTCTACCAGTACGGCTATCTTTTCCAGTTCTTCATTCATCTGTTCAAGACTGGTCAGGTCCTCGGCAAAAGTGTCTTCGGCGCCAATGGATTTTGTTTCGCGGAATGGCTCCACTGGCCGGTTATCAATACCTCGCACAATACTGTAATAAAA
>DASVSM010000375.1:0-4117 GCA_036388115.1 Flavisolibacter sp. | reverse complement strand
AAACGCCCATTGCATGAATTGTGTCAGTATCAGGGCAGTCAGCACAATCAACACATACACCGGAATAAACCTTCTTGAAACGTTCTTACTTAACCACAGCGGCGAATAGCCAATGAGCAGGAGCAATTGCAAATTTTCTTTGCTTCTAGCTATCACCAGTTGCAGGTAAAAAGAAAAAAGCATCAATGCCATGATCACTACCAGTAAACCAAATATTCCGAGGCCTGTAAATATTCCCTGGAAAAGTTGCTTTGTGCGGCCTGCACGGGTTTTGTCCCTGTTCACCACATAACCTTTCTGGTCCAGAAAGGAAAGGAGCTCAGGATTGTTGGCATTGACGGTTTTTAAATACAACCGGCCAAATCCTTGCGTTGTCAATTCACCATAGGCCTTGTTTGCCCAGTCGAGAAATGATTTTGGAACAATCACTGAATTTACCCTGTCGCTAAAGGCAACGATACTTCCATAGAAATCGGTTTTTTGTCCTTTGCCGGAAACACTCATCACCACAGGAATATTCATTGCTGTTTCTTTTGAAACCTGCGGCAGTCCTTGCGAGGGAGCAAACACATTAAACATCTCCAGGTAGTCAGAGGAAATGATGACGGGCACTTTCTGCTGACCTTCCTGCCAGCGGAAATTGGCCGGAAGCGTATCCAGGAATTCATCTTCAATGCTCTCCAGGAAAAGGTCTGTTTTGAAGGGTAAGATTTCACCCGCACTCAGTTGAACACGAAACTGGTTTGATTCAAGGGGCGACACGTCATCAACAAAAGGTTTGCTTTTTAGTTCTTCTATATCTTTTTGATAAAAGACATTTTTCTCCGGCTGTCCCATGGTTTCATTGCTCACTTTTTTGGTGATGGAAATAAAGTCAAAGCCATCTTTCCGGGTGTTGCCCTCCCTCATCAGTTGCTGTATGTTGACAAACATTTGTACAGAGGCAAGCAGTAACAAAACACCAATGCCAAGACCGATATAAGAAAACCACCGGGAAGTGGCATTGGTACCGGTTTGCAAAAGCGGTTGAATAGGTTTAAATGAAAGCGCCACAGCGGGAAATTTAGATTGAGATAAAGAGTAAGAACCAGATATTTAAAAGCAAAGTAAAAAGCACACTATACGGTAAAACGCTTTTTTGTGGTTTGCCTTTTTACTTTTCTCACAGATGATACAATTTGGTGTACGGAAAAAATTCAATGCGTTCAAGATCAGCGAAAATAATGGCCGCGTTGCGAACCTTTGCTTCTTCCATCATCAGCTCCATTGCTTTCATTGAGTTGGCGTTGTCTAAGTGACTGAAAGGCTCATCCAATAAAAGGAACCGGAATGGTTGCAACAAAGCACGAATGATTGCAACCCGTTGCTGTTCCCCATACGAACAGGTCCTGCATTTGGAAGCCAGCTTGCTGCCAATACCCAGCCGTTCTGTCATAGCTTTTATCTTTTCTGCCGGGTGATAAGGATTAAGCTGTTGTTTGATAAAAAGGTTTTCATACACGGTTTGTTCGGGTAACAAGCGTAAGTCTTGCAATACAATGCTGACATTGTCCTTCCGCTGAATGGCAAAATCTTCTGCAGTGAAACGTTTGATGGGATCATTGCCATATTTGATCTCACCATTGTAATCGTTTCGTAAGCCATACAGGAAATGCATGAGTGAGGTTTTACCACTGCCTGACGGTGCTACAATTTTTACCATATCGCCAGCGTCGAAAGTCAGGTTCCTGCCCCACACCTCAGAGGTTTGTCTGCGTGTATCCGGAAAGTAAGTGGGAAGAAGATTGTTCAGGTATAATTGCATAAAAGAAAAAAGCCGCAGCTACAAACTTGATGCAACTGCGGCCTGTTAAGAAATGATTGATTATTTTTTTCCTGATGGTTCGGCGGGAGATGGTGGTGGAGGCGTTGTAAATGTTGCTGTGGTATCAGCATAAACATTTACACCATTGTCTTCATAAGCAACTTTGTTTGCTTTCTTCGCAGCATTCATCTTTTCAATAAACTGGTTGATTTGTTTCAGCGAGTTGGTTTTGCCATCCACAAAGTTGATGGTCATTTCCCCGGTGGCTACACCATCCTTGTATTCGCTGGCAACCATCACTACATCCTGCCATACAGCGGCGGCTTCTCCCAGCATGCTTTTAAAGGAAGGATCCTTGCTAAACTCTGTCTTTAGCAGGCGCTGAATGTCGAGGTAAAAACCACAATAGTGCCCCTTCAGTTTTTCCGTGAAAGCATGTTTGGTAGTGTTGCCTGCGGCAAACGCTGTTACGGCATCCTGCTTGTTACCGGCAACAAACCATTCGTTGTTCAACTGGTAAGTAACTGGTAATTCCGGCGTTTCGGTTTTTGCCAGGGTTAGTAGCTTATCAAACGTGGCCTTCTTTGCTACATCAGCCGCAAACAAAAAACTCATGTCGGGGCGGCTGGTAGTGAAGGTTGATACCTGTCCGCCTTCTTCACCGCCATAACTGATGGTGGTGTCCTTCATTTGCAAATCGGAAAGCGCCATCACAAACTGGCCTTTGGTAGCATCCAACACTTCGTCAAGGGTAAGGTTTTGTTTGGAAAGGAACATATTGGCCATACCATCAAGGCCCATGGTCTTGAAGATTTCTTTTATACCCATTGGGTCCAAATTCATAGCAAAAACACCAATCACGTTTTGCGAAGGAATGCGATCCAGCACGGCAGGATCAATGTCTTTAAACTTCCAGTTTGCCATTGCTTTCTGTATTTCTTTTCCGTAGAACTGCTTAAAGCGGGTGGCAATTTTTCCATCCTCAAAATTGATGGAGCCGCCCATGGCATTGTCTTTCAGAAGACTGCCAGCCTTCATCATGCTCATCATGCCTGCCATGTCTGCGTACATCTCGGAAGAATTCACCCAGAAGTGCATGTCGGCTTTCTCGTCCATAATGCCGGCAAAGCGGTCATCTTCAAACAGGCTTTCATCATTGCCAGCCATCAGTTGCTTTACAAACAGTTTCAGCGTATCGGTGCTAAAGCGGGTACGTTCACCCATTGCGCCATCCGTCATGGGGTTCATTCCGCCCATTGGCATATCGTTGATCACAGCAAACTTACTGTCGTTCCAGATGGTTACGCCATTGTGTGTTTTCACAACATTCCAATCGCCATCTTTTTCCGGTTTGCTTGATGCTTCGGCTTTCTGCAAAAAGGCAGTAAATGCCTTTTCATCTTTCACGCCGCCTTCAAACACACTGTAACTGCCCTTGCCTCTTTTCTTTATAAAAAAGGCCATGTCAGCTTTAAGGTCAACCCCTGAAGCTTCCGGGTTGTCCATCATTTTTTGGGCAAAGGAGTCGTTGTTTTGAGAATAGGCATCTTTGAACCAGGTTGTTTTTTTAATGTCTTCCCAGCTCAGTTTCGATGACAGTGATTGGGGGTCAATGTGAAAGACAAGGGCAGCGTCTTTCGGAATAGCAAGGCCCGTTTTGTTTCCACTCTTACACGATGCCAGCACTACTACAAAGGCAGCCAGCAAACAGAGAATCGGTGTTCTTTTCATTGTTAGTTTTAGTTTTATGAAGTCAAATAAACAAAAATTGTTTCAGATTGTCGAATGAGAGTTTTTGCTGTTGGCCGGTACGTAAATCCTTTACCACAGCCACTTTTTCCGATATTTCCACCGCACCAATAATGATCACAAATGGAATATTTTTCTTTTCCGCGTATTTAAACTGCTTGTCAAATTTTTGGGCTTCATGAAAGATTTCGGCAGCAACTCCTGCTTTTCTTACTTCCTGCAATAAATGGTAAGCTGTTTTACTTTCTTCTGCGCCCAGGTTAAAAAAGAGAACTTTTGTTCCTTGTCCTACTGCCTCGGGGAAAAGGTGTAGGTCTTCCATTACATCATAAATGCGATCAACACCGAAGGAGATGCCAACACCGGGTATGTTGGGAACACCAAAAAGGCCGGTTAAGTCATCATAACGTCCGCCACCACCAATGCTGCCCATCTTCACACCAATTGCTTTTATTTCAAAGATGATTCCGGTGTAATAATTTAAGCCTCTTGCTAGTGTTGGATCAATAACAATTTTGTTAATGGTGGATATGTCTTTTGTTTGGTCGAGAAGGTATTGCAGTT
>DASVSM010000374.1:0-6511 GCA_036388115.1 Flavisolibacter sp. | reverse complement strand
ACCAAAAAACCATACAACGTTTTCCAACTTGCTTCTGCCGTAGTAATGATACTGGCATTGCTCTGGCTAACGGTTAGTACTCCCTTCGTGTATGCCAGCCAGCAGGAACTTGCCAAGCAAACCAAGATGGCCGATACAACCACCGACCTGGGGGGCAATGACGAAGAAGCCAATAACTCGCTTGGCAATACCACAGAAGAAAAGAAACCTACCGGAAGCACTTCCCTCTCTGAAGAATATCTTCATCATCATCACATAGAGGATCTTTTTATTTCCCCGATTTCACAGTTTCACAAAACAGAAAACGCAGGTGTATATACCGCGTTCCATGGCGAAGTACATGTGCCACCTCCCAACATAGCGTAATTATCTCTCCTTTATTGACAAGGGCTTACTCAAGCCCGCTCTAACGATTGCAAAGACGATTCAAATTATTATTCTAACACCCGTTGTCGCCACCGGTGACAGCATTTAAATATTTACATGATGAAAAAGCATTCGCAAGAGTACTTGCAAAACCTTACCCCTTATCAGGGATACGAGCTATTGGTAGAAGGCAACAAACGATTTATCAATAACCTTCAAAACGATCATGACCATTTGGAAATGATTAATGTGACCCGGGAAGGACAGTATCCATTTGCTGTCATATTAAGCTGTATGGATTCCCGTGCTTCCGCCGAACTGGTATTTGACCAGGGCCTGGGCGACCTGTTTAGCATTAGGGTAGCCGGAAATATTGTGAACAACGACATACTTGCCAGCATTGAATACGCTGTCAAATATGTTGGTTCCAAGGTGCTGATGGTATTGGGCCATACCGAATGCGGTGCCATCAAAAGCGCCAAGCAAGGTGTTACCGACGGGCACATAACAGAGTTGCTGCAGCATATTCATCCCTCCATCACGAAGTCATTATTAAGTGATACCGAATATATGTTTAACGACAGGGTAGCCTATGCCAACGTGGAAAACAGTCTGGAAGAAATATTAACCCGCAGCGAAATTGTAAAAGAAATGTTTGCGAAAGGCGAAATTGGAATTGTTGGCGGTGTTTACAATATAGACAACGGCAAGGTTGATTTTTTTAAAAACCTTACAAAGAAAGACAGGCAAAGAGCGGTTTCGAAAATGAAAGAAACCGTATAGTATTTAAACCACCAATTTGTACAAATCTCAATGATTACGGCTAAGCATTTAAAATCAGATTTACCCTCGGGCCTTGTTGTTTTTTTAGTTGCACTTCCCTTATGTTTAGGCATTGCTATTGCAAGTGGGGCTACCCCATTAAGTGGTATCATTGCCGGCGTCATCGGGGGACTGGTAGTAGGCTCATTAAGTAATTCCCCATTAAGTGTAAGTGGCCCTGCAGCCGGCCTTGCTACGCTGGTTGCAGGTGCTATTGCTTCTATTGGCGGCATTGCAAATTTCGATATGTTTTTGTGCGCCGTGGTAATAGCCGGTGTGATACAAATCATTATGGGTTCTTTAAAATTGGGAGGAATTGCCAACTATATTCCCGGCAGTGTGATTAAAGGCATGCTTACGAGCATTGGTATTTTAATCATTGCCAAGCAGATTCCCCATGCATTTGGAAAAGACACGGATGACCAGGGCCATTTAACAGAACTGTTGCCCTACGGCAATGAGGACTGGCACGAGCTATTAATTCCCTTGCAGAAAATTGAAACCGGGGTTGCTGTCATTGCCCTGGTCTCCATTTTAATAATGGTGCTTTGGGATAAATCAGCATTGAAAAAAAAGCTGCCGTTCATTCCCAGCGCATTGGTTGCCGTGCTGGCTGCTGTGCTTCTTAATCAACTTTGGATAAGCATGGGCAGTAAGCTGCAAATTATCGAAGCCCCGCATTTAGTAAGCTTGCCGGTGGCCTCTTCTCCTGGCGAATTTTTCGGCTTCTTTACGACTCCTGATTTTAAGGGCTTCACCAATGGAACGGTGATCATGTACGGGTTTATCATTGCCATTATTGCTTCTCTGGAAACGTTGCTTAGTATTGAGGCCATTGATAACCTCGATCCCGAAAGAAGAGTGACCAATACCAATCGTGAACTATTGGCGCAAGGTATCGGCAATACCCTTTCGGGTTTAATTGGCGGCCTACCGGTAACAAGTGTAATTGTGCGAAGCAGTGCCAACGTAATGGCAGGAGCGAAAACAAAACTCTCAACCATTATTCACGCCTTTTTATTGCTTAGCACCGTTATACTCATTCCTTTTATATTGAACAAAATTCCATTAGCGGCGTTGGCAGCTATATTAATACTCACCGGGTGGAAGCTTGCCAAACCCGCTGTGTTTATAAATTTTTGGAAGGCAGGTAAATACCAGTTTATTCCATTTATTGTAACCGTTATTGTTATTATAGCCATCGACCTTTTTGCAGTGGTACCTGCACTGGGTGGTAAAGGATTAATTATTGGAGTTGGTGCAGGCATTTTAGCAGCAGGCGGCGCCATCCTTCATGGCAATTTAAAGAACTCTTATTTTTTCCATTCAGAAAAACATAAGGCTGGTGACACGATTAATATCCGCTTATCCGAAGAGGTTTCCTTTTTAAATAAAGCAGCTATCAGGCAGACACTTGACCACATGCCGGAAAATTCCACCGTTGTCATTGATGCCTCTAACACAAAGTATATTGATTTTGACGTGCTTGAATTGATTAAAGAGTTTAAAAATATCAAAGCCCCTTTAAAGAACATTAAATTGAGCCTGATAGGTTTTAAAGAAGTGTATAAAATCGAAAATCAATCGCATGTTCAGTCAGTCCATTAAATAAATACATGACTACATCTGCCTTTGACGAAAGCCACGTACTCCAGGAGTTAAAACATTTTCTCCCTTCGCAACAGGCACTGAAAGACTTTATTCATCACAATACGTTGCATGCCTTTCAGCACATGAAATTTTTCGATGCCATTTTTATGGCATCGAAAATTTTTGGCTTTCAGGTGCATTTACAGTTGCCCGAATACAGGGCCATGTACAAAACGGGGCGAATCAGGGAAGATATTTTGCAAATGGTGGTTGCCCGTAAAAAAGGCGATGTTGGAAAATGGCAGGCCAGGTTAATGAACGGCACCTACGATACCATCAATCATCCACGCATTGGCGACTTGCGTAAGCTATGGAAGGAGGTTTATCATTTGGATCTCGATAACAAAGTGCAACCCTTGCTGTTCCGTATTCTTTGCGGTTTTTTAGACCAGGGTATCGCCATTGAAAGTTTTCCTGTGGTCAACAAGCCGTTTATTGAAAGCATCAGGGAACTGGAAAGAAAAAGTCCCGTAAGCTTTTTCAAAACCAAAGCTGTCAGGCAAAAATTTATCGCAGGTGAATATACCATCACAGGGCTTTTAAGTGCGATTGTAGGGAAAGAAGAATATTTTGAACAGTACCTGTTCGACCAGCAGTTTTCGCATCCCGGATGGAGTGGCTTTATCAGTGCGGTGGAAGATAATCCGCAAACATTGCTGGACAAGAAAAACATCACATTAAAAGAGCTGGTCGAATTTGAATTATTAATGGAGCTCGATGCACTTAATGCAGCATTGAAAGGCAAGTGGCAGCCATTAGCTTCTCATGCAACTGCTCCTCCAATTAATTTATTTGCCGATGTAGAAAGAACAGAGTTTTCTGAAGTGATTGAATTGTGGCAGGATGCCTTTGAGTGGAGTTATTACGATTCGGTGCTGAAGGGTATCAGTATCGCCAATCAAAAAAGAGATTCATCGGCCAACGGGCAATTGGGGGTTCCTTCAACAGAAAAGGAGATAAGTTTTCAGGCCATCTTTTGTATTGATGAGCGGGAAGATTCTATCCGCCGCCACATTGAAGCAGTTGATAAACAATGCGAAACATTGGGTGCACCGGGTTTCTTTGGTGTGGAGTTTTATTTTCAGCAGCAGGGAAGTAAGTTTTACGACAAGCTTTGTCCTGCGCCGGTTACACCCAGATATTTGATCAAAGAATCAGAAGCCAAAGCACTTCGTAAAGGAGAAGCGCTTTACACAAAAAATACCCACGGATTCTTCACCGGCTTTGCATTGAGCATCACCTACGGCTTTTGGGCTTTTGTAAAAACAGTGCTTCATCTTTTTAGGCCAAAGATGAGCCCTGCTATCTCCAATGCGTATGCACACATGGACCAGCAGTCTGTTCTCACCATTGAAAACAAAGACCCCAACGATATCGAAAATGGCTTGCAGATTGGTTACACGTTAGATGAAATGACGGCAAGAGCCGAAGGTTTTTTACGCGGTATGGGGCTGGTTAAACATTTTGCTCCTATTGTTTATATCGTAGCGCATGGAAGCAGCAGTGCCAACAACCCGCACCACGGCGCACATGATTGCGGTGCCTGCAGTGGAAGGCCCGGTGCCACCAATGCAAGAGTGCAGGCATATATTTTAAATCACCAAGGTGTCAGGAAAATTTTACAGGGAAGGGGAATTGCAATTCCTGATACAACCCAGTTTATTGGCAGCATGCATGATACCGCCGCAGATGTAATCGGCTATTATGATGAGGAAATATTGAATGCTGAAAATGCAAAAGAGCATCTTATAAACAAACAAAGTTTTGAGACTGCACTTAACCTGAATGCGAAAGAAAGAAGCCGCCGCTTTGCTTCCATCAATACAAAACAGGAACTGGAGCAGGTGCGCAAAGCCATTCATAACCGTTCTGTCTCCTTATTTGAACCTCGTCCTGAGTTAGGTCATGGTACCAATACTTTAGCTATCATCGGACGAAGAGAAATAACTAAAAAGTTGTTCCTCGACAGAAGGGCATTCATGAACAGTTATGATTATAGAACTGACCCTGATGGAACAATTCTTACCAATGTTATGAAACCTATTGGCCTGGTATGCGGGGGAATTAACCTGGAGTATTATTTCTCCAGAGTGGATAATATTAAAATGGGTGCAGGCACCAAGCTTCCACACAACGTGATGGGCCTTTTTGGTGTGGCTAACAGTAGTGATGGTGACCTGCGGCCCGGACTCCCCTGGCAAATGATTGAAGTGCATGACCCGGTACGACTGATGGTGATTGTTGAGCACAAACCTGAACTGGTTCTGAAGGCTATTCAATCTTCACCGGAAGTATTTGAGTGGTATAAAAACGAGTGGGTGCATATTGTAGCTTTACATCCGCAGGAGCAGCAATTTTATTTTTTCAGCGACGGTGAATTCAAAAAGTACCAGCCTATTACAGGTACAGCACAAATTAAGACCATCAAAAACATGGAAGCGTTTTTTGAGGGAGCAAGAGAAATGGAAACCAACCATATCGTTCATGCTACCGAAGAGAACCTGCCGGTGTATTTACTAGACTGATTTTTTAGCTGCAGCCAGACTCTCCAGGACGTTTGTGCTGAGCATAGGGGAAGCATCGCACTCTTTACCGCGTAACGTTATTACGCAATTAAAAAACAGACCGTGAACGACTTCGATTCTGTTCTCAACCAATCTATCAGCTTATTCATCTTCATACCACTGCTGGCTTTTATTGCTTCCTTATTTTGGCAAAACAAACAGGAAAAGCCCATTGCCCGTATTGTGCTGTTCACCAAAGCATTTTACATAGGTGCAGCCATCATTTACGCGGTGCTATGGTTTATTAATGGAAGAACACCGGTTAATCAAAAGCTGGTGACACTTTACCAAACCGACCATTTTGTTTTTGCTATCCAGTTTTATTATGATCTGATAACCGCTGTGTACAGCATTGTCGGTGCTGTGTTGTTTTTTCTTGTCTCTACCTTCAGCCGCTACTACATGCACCGTGACGAAGGGTACAAACGTTTTTTTAATACCATCCTGTTTTTTGCCCTGGGCTATAACCTTATTATCTTCTCCGGCAACTTCGAAACACTTTTCATCGGGTGGGAAGTCATTGGCTTGTCTTCTTTTTTATTGATTGCTTTTTACCGCAACCGCTACCTGCCGGTTAAGAATGCGTTTAAGGTTCTTTCCAATTACCGGTTAAGTGATTTGGGATTGATCCTGGCAATGTGGATGATGCACCATCTTACACACCAGAACATCAGCTTTAGCCAGTTGGCAGAAGCAAAAACAATGGCCCTTCAAAATGATCATTCCGGCATGGCTGTTTTTATTGTGGTTATGATTATACTGGCGGCAACCATCAAATCGGCGCAGCTACCATTTACCTCCTGGTTGCCGCGTGCCATGGAAGGGCCTACTACTTCTTCTGCCATCTTTTATGGCTCGCTCAGTGTGCACATAGGTGTGTTTGTGTTGTTACGTACATCGCCGTTTTGGCAGGATCTGCTGTGGGCTAAAATTGCTATCATCGCTATCGGTGCATCAACCGGTGTAATTGCAACGCTGATCGCAAGAGTTCAGCCTACGGTAAAAACACAAATTGCCTACTCATCAGCCGCACAGATAGGGATCATCTTTATTGAAGTGGCCCTGGGCTGGCACATTTTAGCCCTGGTCCATTTTGCCGGTAATGCTTT
>DASVSM010000373.1:0-2108 GCA_036388115.1 Flavisolibacter sp. | reverse complement strand
TGCTCCAGTATTTTGTCGCTGTCTGCTTTTTGCAGTTCGTAGTCCAGCACTTCTGTTGCGCCTTCCATCCAGTCCAGCCAGCGGGCCCAGTTGGTAGGAGAAATCACGGTTACTTCATGCCCAAACTGCTTCAGAAAATGGTATAGTCCCAGCGAGGAACCCATTGCATCGGCATCGGGTTTTTGGTGCATCGTAATAACGATGTTTTTCTTGTCTCCTAACAAATGATATATTTCGTGAATTTCTTTCATGCAAAGGCGCAAAAGTATAGGAAAGTTTTGTAGCAGGACGTTAAAGGAGGCATCAAACCTTATTAAGTTTCCTTTTTATTTCTAATCCTATAAAATCCCTGTATTTTAAACCCTGAATGGGTTCATACCTTATACTGAAGCCAGTGCTTGTTAGGCTGTTTTTACCACCTACATTTAATATTGCATAAAACCAAAAAGGGCAAGTGGAAACATATAACACGTTCGATGAGGTAAAACATTTGCGTCCGGCAATTAATAAAACAACATTTGATACCTCACATGGGTCTGACTTCTGCTGGGAGTTGCTGGAGCCAATCAATATTGCAAAAGACGAAAAGGATGAAATCAGGCTTCAATGAGATTGTCTCCTGGACAAAAGGTTCTCTATTTTATATGGTGTTTAGATGCTGAAGTCACCAAGGGAGGATTCATCCAGTTTTTCTGGAACTATGAAACGATGTATCTGGCACCTATCTATGAAGGACTGAAACTGATTTGGTAACACGACGATGCTCCAATTATTAAAGAAGGCAGAGAGCGAATACACAGTTCACAACACAACATTTACTTTGCAGAAACGCAGGAAAAACTGGGAACCACTTTATAAAAACCTGAAGGCGTTTGAAAAATTCAATGATGAATACTTTGCACTAAACGACAAAACAATGGAAAGTATTGAAAAGCATGCAAGGCATCCTGATGAATTTGTAAAATTTAAATAGTATGTGTTAAAGGCTACCCCATTGCTGATGTAACCAGCCTTCTTTCCCACTCATTATTTTTTACCTGCTTCTTTTTGTTCAATAATTTAATAACGGCAGTTGTTACCAGGGCCCCGGTTACATACAAGCCAACTGTCATCAATTGAGTCGCTGCTGTTTTGTTGCTGTATTTTTTATTCAGGCCCAAAGGCGCTGGTAATAGCACGGCTCCCAATCCGGCGGCCAGTCCCAGAATTGAGCTTCTTACCCAAATATTCTTTTCACTGCCAATACCTGCAGCACTATAATAAAGAGCATTACTAATCAGGTCACCTGCCATTGTTATTGTGAACAACGCCTCTTCTTTGGGTACTTTTTTACCGGCTTTTTTTAAGCTCTTAGAAATGGCTTGCATTCCCAGCCGATCCATTCTTGGCGCTTCCGGGGCCACTCGTTTAATGCTTTCATGTAGTAGGGTGATGGTGGCAGCACCTGCCAATCCTCCTGCCAATGCAGTCGTTGCCTTCATATAGAATTCTTTTGTTCGAAATTACTAAAAATACATGCCATCGTGCCGAAGAAGTCAAAAGGGAAAAGTCAAAATTCAAAACGTTTTCGCAATGTATAATGTTCATTTTTTTACTTTTTCCTGTTGAATTTTGACTTTTCTCCCTCCCTGTCGCTCAATACCCGAAACCCCTATCTTTGCCGTCCGTTAAAAATCAAGACTCCAACATGAATTCTTTTGAATCGTACGCTTATCTCGTACCGGCTATGGGCCTGATCGGACTTTTGTACACCTTTTGGAAATTTGCCTGGGTGAGTAAACAGGACGCCGGTACTGACCGCATGAAAGAGATCGCTAACTACATTGCTGAAGGTGCTATGGCTTTCCTGAAAGCCGAATGGAAAATCCTGACTTATTTCGGAATTATTGTAGCCCTTCTGTTGGGTTACATGGGCAGCCGCAGCGAGGAATCGCATTGGTTTATCTCATTTGCTTTTTTAATTGGCGCCTTCTTTAGTGCACTTGCCGGTTATATTGGTATGCGTGCGGCTACTAAAGCAAACGTTCGTACAGCGCAGGCAGCCCGTACCTCTCTTGCAAAAGCATTAAATGTTTCCTTTACCGGTGGCGCCGTAATGGGAATGGGTG
>DASVSM010000372.1:0-1757 GCA_036388115.1 Flavisolibacter sp. | reverse complement strand
TGAAATAACCGGTGGGATTAAACGCTTTCAATTCTTCAATTGATGTTTTAGCAGGAAACACTTTTACATGCGCACCACGCTGCACCATGCTGGTAAGAATGTTTCTTTTGGTACCATAATCCAGCACAGCAACTTTAATAGGCGATGAGGGATCGCCCAATTCATAAGGCACGTTTGTGCTAACAATGGATGCCAATTCCAGTCCATCCATGCTCGGCACTTCGGCCAGCCTGGCCTTCAAAACTTCGGCATCTGAAATTTCCGAAGAGATGATACAATTCATGGCACCCTTGCTACGAATGTGAGCAACCAGAGCTCTCGTATCAACGCCTTCTATGGCAACAATGTTTTGAGCCTTTAAATACTCGTCCAGCGAACCTATTGCCTGCCGGCGGGAGAACAGTTCTTCCAGGTTTCTGCCGATCAGCCCTTTGATCTTGATGCTATCGCTTTCCACGTCTTCATCCTTCACACCGTAATTGCCAATGTGCACATTATTCATGATAAGTACCTGGCCGTAATAACTTGGGTCGGTAAAGACTTCCTGGTAACCGGTCATGCCTGTATTGAAACAGATTTCACCACCGGTTGTGCCAATGGCGCCAAAGGCCTGACCGTAACAGGTAGTGCCGTCTTCAAGAACAAGGATTGCTGTTTTTTGTGTTGCCATTTTAAAAACAAATTGCGCAAAAATAACGAAGCCTTGCTATATGCAAGGCTTCTGACTGTTATAAATTTTGGAACCTTATGGCTGCACTTCTTCTGTTTTCTCCGGTTCGGCATAAACGGTCTCCTCCTGCTTTTTCTTTCTGCCGGTTATAAACCGCCAGATTGCTCCTCCCAGACCTGCAATGGCCAAAATTACAAGCTTGATATTCTTCAGAATGAGGGCAATGAAGCCTGCCTTTGCCAATACCTTTCCGGCCACCAGACCACCGATTGTCCATGCAGCTACATCGTCAACATTGGAATCAAAATCTTCGTAACGGCTTCCCTTATTAAAGGATACCATCTTCAAAATATTGTCTTTGTTCTTGTTTACGCTATCCAGTTGACTCATGCCTGAAATAGCCTGCAGGATCAATACCCCTTTACGGCCCAGGATCCGGATGTCGTAATTCAGTGTATTTTCTTCACTGCCATCTACCTTGAAGTCCTTGGCCCAATACAACAGTTTACGCTGTTTGTCGTAGAATGGCTTTTCCGCCCAGCCAATCAGGTTCAGGGTAGAAAGACCCGCCTTGCGGCGCTCTTCATTTGATTTTACGGCCTCCTCTTTCATTTCTTTTAGCAGGTCGTCATAGTTAATGTCGTCGGCATCATCATCCTTTACATACCCGATAGTATCATATTCAACAATAAAGGCATAATCAGCAATGGCTGCTTTTGCATCAGCAGGAAGGATCATTCCCAATGCAGTTTGTCCTTTGAGGTTACCCCACAAATCTTCTATCACATATCTGGCTTCGTCTGCGTCCAGAAATTTGAAACCCGGAGCAATGTTGATGGTACCAACACCATTTTGAAGGGTAACTGTTCCTGTTTTGTAATGTAGTTTGGATTCAATGGAGTCAATCATTTTCAATTGTTCGAGAAGCACAGCCGTTGACGAATCGGTAGGCTCACCGGCAAATACAAAAAGAGAGGTCAGGAAACCTGCCAGGCTCAATAATTTTTTCATCAGTTAGTTTTAGACCAACAATATAATGTCCGGAAAATGAAAGAACGAATGAAAGGCAGAAATAGTGACATAAAAA
>DASVSM010000371.1:0-4154 GCA_036388115.1 Flavisolibacter sp. | reverse complement strand
GGCGGAAGATGAGAAATGTTTTGGCTGTGAATACACGTGCCTTCTTCGTCGGGGTTAAGAAATGATTTTACGTATAGTGGAATGCCTTTGTTTTGTAACGGTTTGATCGTTTTCGGATGGATCACCTGGGCGCCATAATAGGCCATTTCAATCACTTCCCGGTAATTAAGCTCTTTGATCCATTGGGCTTCCCCATATAGTTTTGGGTCGGCATTCATTACGCCTTGTACATCTTTCCAGATCACCTGGCATTTTGCATTTAATAAATTTGCAAACACCGCCGCTGAATAATCGCTTCCCTCGCGGCCAAGTGTCGTACTCTCGTTTTCGTCGGTGGCGCCAATAAAGCCCTGGGTAAGAATAATGTTCGTGGCCGAGTAACCTGGTACCACTTGTTCCTGCAACTTTTGGGCGGTTGAGGCCCAGTCAATTCTGGCATCGCGAAAATTGTCATCGGTACGAATGACATCCCGTACATCAATCCATGCATTTTGGACACCGGCTGCATTCAAATAGTTGCTGACAATAACCGATGAAAGCATTTCGCCAATACAAACAATTTGGTCGTAATAGTAATCAAAGTCTCTTACCGGCTTGTCGTGAAGCAACCATTCCACCTCCGTGAAGAAATCAGATAATGAATGATGAGTAATAAGCGATGAGTTGGTGATGTCCGGAATAAGTTCGTTGAGGATTGCACTATGGCTTTCTTTAATGTCTTCAAAGTGTTGTAATGCCTCCTCCTTTTTGCCGCTGTAAAAAGCGTCCACTACTTTTTCCAATGCATTGGTGGTTTTACCCATAGCTGAAACAATAACCAGCAACTGTTCGCCTTCATATTTCTTCAGAATTGACGCCACATTTCTGATCCTTTCCGTTGTGCTAACGGAAGCACCACCAAATTTGAAAACTTTCATAGGCTGCAAAGATGGTGGGAATAACGAACCAATGAACAGGAAGCCAGAATTCGGAAGCTGCTGCGGCCAGGCATCAAAGCACCCTGGTCCATTCGTCTGTTCCTCTGTTCGTATTTCCTTACATTTGTTTCAAACAACACATCGCTTCATGAATGTAAACAGGAACATATTAACGCTCGATGAGTTTACCATCCAGTCGTTGCGGCAGTTTCCGCAGGCAACAGGAGAACTGAGTACCTTATTGCGGGATATCGGGCTGGCAGCCAAACGGATAAATGTGGAGGTAAACAAAGCGGGCCTGGTTGATATTCTGGGTGATGAAGGAACCGTAAATGTTCAGGGCGAAGATGTAAAAAAGCTTGACATTTTTGCCAATAACCAGTTCATGGGTGTTTTGCAGCGGGGCATCAGTTGTGCCGGTATCGCATCGGAAGAACTGGATGACTTCGTTGCCTTCGACGATGATATCAGCAAGAACTCAAAATATGTTTGTCTTTTCGATCCTTTGGACGGAAGCGGCAATATTGATGTGAATGTTTCTATCGGCACCATCTTCTGTATCTATCGCCGTATTTCCGACAGAGGCACCTTGGTAACAAGAGAAGATTTTTTACAAAAAGGCCGTAACCAGGTAGCGGCCGGTTATATTGTTTATGGTTCTTCCACCATGCTGGTTTATGCTACAAGAAGAGGCGTGAACGGTTTTACCCTTGATCCGTCCATTGGTGAATTTTGCTTGAGTCACCCCGATATCAAATGCCCTGAAATAGGAAGAATATATTCTGTGAATCACGGTAACTTCTTTCAATATTCGGATGGTGTTCGCAAGTACATAAACGTTTGCCAGAACAAGACGAAGGATTCCGGCGGACCCTACACGCAGCGCTACATTGGCAGTATGGTGGCGGATGTACACCGCAACCTGATCAAGGGCGGCATTTTTATGTATCCTGCCACAACCGATAAACCCAAAGGCAAGCTTCGCCTGTTGTATGAAAGCAATCCGTTTGCGTTTATAACAGAAGTTGCCGGCGGCAAAGCCACCAACGGAATCATACCGATCCTGGACATTGTGCCGAAAGAACTCCACCAGCGAACAGCATTGTTTGTCGGCAGTAAAAAAATGATGGAAGAAATGGAAGCCTGTGTAGCTTCTGTGGATCAAAAAGAAACCGTTCAATAATCAACAGTGAGGACAATTATATCAGTCAGTGATTTGGTAAAAAACTATGGAAGTTTTCAGGCAGTGAAAGGCCTCTCTTTTGACGTATATGAAGGCGAAATTTTTGGTTTGCTCGGTCCCAATGGGGCAGGAAAATCTACCACATTAGAGATCATTGAAACCCTTCGGCAAAAAACAAGTGGAAAGGTGGTGGTGGACGATCATGATCTTGACAAAGCACCCAATGAGATTAAAAAGATCATTGGCGTGCAATTGCAAACCAGCGGCTTTTATCCTAATCTCAACCTGCTTCAGCTAATTAATCTTTTTGCAGGGCTTTACAATAAAGAAGTGGATGCAATGGCTTTGCTTGACCTGGTTAACCTCCGCGATAAAGCCAAAGCAAAAGTGAAAGAGTTAAGCGGTGGGCAGAAGCAAAGGTTCTCTATTGCAACCACCCTAATCAATGACCCGAAGATCATTTTCCTGGATGAACCCACCACCGGCCTCGATCCGCAGGCCCGGAGAAATTTGTGGGACCTGATCAGGGACATCCGCAGCAAGGGAACAACCATTATTATTACCACGCATTATATGGACGAAGCAGAATACCTGTGCGATAGGGTGGCTATCGTTGACAGCGGCAAAATAGTGGCATTGAATTCGCCGGACGGTTTGATAGATGAATTAGTGGCAACCGGATTTGAACGTCCGAAAGAAGTAAAGCAAGCCAACCTTGAAGACGTCTTTATTCAATTAACCGGTAAAACTTTGAGAGAGGATTGAGAACAAAAAAATCATAACAACCGTAGAGACATGCCACCGGCATGTCCTGAGTGGCATGTCCACATTCATCCTAAATAACCATACAAAAAAATATCATGAGTTTATTTGACAGGTTGCAAGGCGCAAGAGGCGAGAAGCTTCAAAAAGAGAAAGAGGCGGGAGCCGCTTTCATGGAAGAAAACAAAACAAAAGAAGGAGTAGTAGAACTGCCGAGCGGCATTCAGTACCAAATTTTAAAAGAAGCAGATGGACCTAAACCATCGCCAAACAGTATGGTGAAAGCACACTATCGTGGTGCTTTGCTCGACGGGAAAGAGTTTGACAGTTCGTTCAAACGCAACCAACCATTTTCTGCACGGCTCACCCAGTTAATAAAAGGCTGGCAGGAGGTATTACCCTTAATGCCTGCCGGCAGTACCTGGCGTTTATGGATACCATCGGATTTAGCTTACGGTGATAATGGAACAGGTGGAATTCCCGGTGGCGCCACACTGATGTTTGACATAGAATTGCTGGAAATTTTAAGCTGATGCAAACTATAGAACGGGACTTGCGCTACCCGATAGGCAGGTATGAACCCAAGCCATTTTCAATTGATGTAAGAGATGAATGGCTGGTGGATATCCGGTTCCTTCCGCAGGCGCTTGAGCATGCTGTAACCAACCTGGATGCGGCGCAACTGCACACCCCGTATCGTGACGGCGGATGGACAGTTCACCAGGTGGTGCACCACGTTGCGGACAGTCACATGAACGCCTACTGCCGTTTTAAGTTGGGTTATACTGAAGACAAGGCGACCATCCGTCCTTACGATGAAAACCTGTGGGCAACAACTGCAGATGTAAAAAACCTGCCCATCAACGTTTCGCTTACCTTATTACATGCATTGCACCAGCGGTGGCATGAGTTCCTGCGAAATTTCACAGACGAAGATTATCAACGCACCATCTATCACCCCGAACAAAAAAAAGAATTCACGCTTTGGGAACTGCTTGGCAGCTATGCCTGGCATGGCCGCCATCATACAGCGCATATAACGAGCTTGCGTGAAAGAATGAACTGGCATTAACTATGAAATGGAAAGTACTGGAATCAACTTATCTGCACAGAGAGCCCTGGCTGACGATACGGAAAGACAAATGCGAGTTGCCAAACGGAAAGATCGTTCCCACATTTTATGTAAATGAATACGACGAATGGGCAAATGCTTTTGCCCTCACAAAAGAAGGGAAGGTAGTGATGGTACGACAGTACCGGCACGGCATTCAAAGCGTTGAAACAGAATTGCC
>DASVSM010000370.1:0-5413 GCA_036388115.1 Flavisolibacter sp. | reverse complement strand
TGTTGGTTTTCTTAAAGCCAGGTGGTGAAATAAGGAGCCTGGTTGCCAATGCAAGAGACAGGCTTAAAAGTAGGGCGATTATAAATGGAAGAAAATCTAAAAGAAGAGTTACAGACACACCTTTGGCGTAAACTAATCAGGAAGTAGATTGTAAAACACAACCTTTCGATGTCCTGTTCGTATTATTGATGGATCATTTCCTTAAAATCAAAATCAATTACCATGCGTAAGATCTCAAAACTTCTCAGCATCGCTACAGCTCTTGTCATTTTTCTTTCCGCCTGCGAAAAGGAAAAAGAGGTTTTAGTAACCAATCCTGTTTATAATTTACGGGGAAATGCCAACGGCTTCCAGGAGGCTCCAACAAGAGTGACAACGGCAGCTACCGGAACACTAACCGGCAATTATAATAAGGACAATAACATTTTGACTTACACTATCACGTGGACAGGTTTAACAGGGGGCAATCCAACTGCCATGCACTTTCATGGCGCGGCCGATCCGGGTGTGGCAGCCGGTGTTCAGGTAGGAATAACAGGTTTCCCGACAACGGCAAGTGGCACGGTTAGCGGAACCACACCGGCACTTACCGACGCACAGGAAGCAGACCTGTTGAATGGACTGTGGTATTATAATATTCACAATGCTACCTATCCTGGAGGAGAAATAAGAGGCCAGGTTTTTCTGACGCAATAATCAGTGCGCAAAATCCATTTCGTAGTTACCCCTGATCCGTTCAATTGGCGGGTTAAAATACCCAAACTTCAGATGGGGGAATTCTTCGCGAAGCAGTTCCATGAGTTGCTTTACGCCAAGGATTTCCCCTGTTTGATGAATACCAACTTTGCCCAGGTACCAATCAGGATCGATGTTGAAATTGCGCCATTGAATCATGGACAGATTGGTCTCAATGATCAACTTTCGAAGCGCTTCGTATTCTTCCACAGAGTCTGTTAATCCGGGAAAAACAAAATAGTTAATGGAGGTCCAGCCACCAAAGTCACGCATTACTTTGAGGCTTTCGATGATGTCGTTGAAATCATAATTGTTCGGACGATAATAAGGCATGTACAATTCTCTGCGGGCAGAGTTGGTGCTGACGCGAATGGAATTTAAACCCACTTCGCACAATGCTTTTACCGCCACAGGATCCGAACCATTTGTGTTGATGTTGATGCTTCCTTTTTGCGTGTGTTTCCTGATCTCAATAATACTTTCACGTAGCGTCTTCCACATCAGAAGCGGTTCGCCTTCGCAACCCTGCCCGAAACTGACGATGGGATAGGGTGCGGTTTCCAGGTGCGGGACCGTATATTCTACAATTTCTTCTGCTGTAGGCTTAAACGTTAGCCTGTCCTGTGTGGAAACAATGGTTTCCTCCTCAGGTTGAAAAGAAATGCAACCGATACAATTGGCATTGCAGGCAGGGGAAGAGGGGATTGGACATTCCCACCGTCCGATAAAATAATTTCTTGCTGCCGGGCAATGATAAGTAAGTGCGCAATTATTTGCCAGGTGAGATACCAGCCTGTTTTGCGGGAATGCCTTCAGCAGATGCTCTACTCCAAATTTCACTTTGTCGTCGTCAAAGCCGCCCGATTCCTGCCTGATGTCTTGTTCGATACGGGTAGCCGGAACAAAAAACTTTTCATCATACCAACCGGTAGCTGTATAACAAAACAACGGAAGGGTGGGTGCGTCCGGACCGGTTTCGTAAGCTGCCAGGTAAAAGCCGGTATGCGCTGGCGGAATAAAAGAAGCAACGGCCCAGCCTTTTTCGCACAAGCGCATTTCGCCGGTCTTTACATCAATGCCAATTCCGCGTCGGCCGGGTAATTCGTACAATTGTCCGCCCTCCGGTAATTCTATCCATTCATCTTCCGGAATGGGCATAGCGTCCCAGCCTGTTCTGCCAACGGCATACAAGCTTTGGTCTTCAAAAATCTTTCCCTTACCGTCGGAGTATAATAAAAATGGATGCATGAAAATTACAGTTCTGTTTACGGCGCAAAGTTCGTAAATCGGGGCACACTAACGGCCAATCCCGCCGCCATTATGTTGTTAACAATCGTTCAGAAAGTAAGCACAAGTTGACAGTTCACGATTCCCGGTTCACGGTTAAGGCTTCTATCTGCTCTTTGCAAAAAGCGTTCATCTTCACTACTTCCAGTTCCGACAGATCCTGCATCACCTGGTATTGCAGGTATTTTTTGCCCGCGTGAAAAAGGGTAATAAAATCATGGCGGATGGCAACGCTTTCCAGCACTTCCCATTTCACCAGGTGCTCCTTATAAGTTCCCGGAACTTTAATTCCCTCATTGGTAAACGTTAGTGCAGTTTCCTGGAAAACCCTTTTTTCAGAAAAGAAGAGAATAAAGGTCAGAAATGCCCAGATAAAAAGGCTTGCGTAGTCAATGGTATTACCAAGACGGTACATGATAATGCCAAAACTTAAAAATGCAACTGTTTGCAGTAACCGCAGGCCTGGATTGTGCTTTGCCGTGATGTCCAGTCTTTTCCGGAAAAATCCATAGACAAGAGATACAACAGCTACCACGGCAAAAAGAGTGACAGGGCCAACCGATTTTTCGGCGAGGAATTTATATAAGTCCAGGCTCTTTATCAGCAGAAAAAAACCAATGATCACATGAATTAAACCTGTGCTCCGCCGCCGTTTTTCCAACCCCTCTATTTTTACAGCCACGGTATACATATTATGCCGGATTTGATGCCACCATCAGGTTGCAAAGCTTAAACAGAACCCTTGCGCCAACATTGGCATCCCATGCGTTTTCGCTGGTGCTTACTTCACTTAAATCAAAACCAATGATTCTTTTGCCGGCCTGGGCTATCTTATCGAAGATATAAAAGACCTGTTCAGTTTCAAATCCGCCTTGTACCGGTGTGCCTGTATTCGGACACAATTTCGGATCCAGGCCGTCTATATCGAAAGAGATATACACCTGGTCGGGCAGTTGATTGATAACCTCATCAACTATTTGCTTAAAGCTTTCACCTTCATATTGACGAACACGGAGCTCACGGTCAAAATACGTTCTGATGCGGTTTTTGTTTTGTGCAATATATTCTTGCTCGCCCAGTGAGTAATCACGTACTCCAAGCTGAACCAGTTTTTTAATCTGCGGAATTTCGGTCAATGCATTGTGCATGATGCTGGCATGCGAGTAAGTAAACCCTTCATAGGCGACCCGCAGGTCGCAATGGGCATCAATCTGGATGATCCCAAAGTCGCCATACTTTTCCGCCACTGCTTTCAGATAACCCAACGGTGTGCTGTGGTCACCACCGAGAAGCCCGACCAGTTTACCGCTATCCAGCACTGCCTTTGCCTGCTGGTAAACCCAAGTGTTTAAAAAATTACTGCCTTCATTCACTTCTTTCAGCGTGCGGCACATAAACTGGTTATTCTCTACAATGTCTCCTTTCGAAATATAGTCAATGTAGAGTTCGGCTTCTTTCCGCAGGTAGTCGCTTTTCAGCAAGATCTTTTTATCAGGTTCTTTCATATAAAAACCTTGCTTCCAGCTTTCCGGATAGGAGGGATCAAAAAGATCGACCTGCAGGGAGGCAGACATGATCTGCTCGGCAGAACGGGCTGTACCTGAACCAAAACTTACCGTGACTTCCCAGGGTATGGGTAAGATAACAAGACGTGCATCTTCCTGTGAAAAAGGCAGCCCAAATATGTTGTTGTTTGGATTACCGGCACTATTAGGATCAAACTCCGAAAGATCAACCATGATTATTTTTTAAAAGCGGACAAAGGTAAGACGTGAATGCTGAACAGTCAATGGTGAATTTCGCTTCTGTTTTCACAAAAGAATGAGAGCACCACTTCATTCGCTGTTTGTCATTGCTTACTCACCTTTAGGATATGTGAAAACTGCAATTCATGCGGAAAATCAGATTTTTGGTGCCAACCTGAGGGTGAATTTGCTCTACCTTTGGCGGGCCATTAATTCAATATGAAAAAGACACACATCGCCTTATTGATCCTGGGTATTGCCGGCATCGTTGGCATGTCCTTCTTTGTGAAGGACTTAACCACACAGGAAACCTTTTCTTCCGCTAAAGAAAAACAAGGAAAATATGTGGTAGTGAAGACCAAACTTGACAATGCCGTTCCCATTGAATATGATGCAGTAAAAAACCCGAACTTAACCGTCTTCTTTGCGATTGATGCCGACGGCAACCGCAGCAAGGTTGTTTATAGCGAAGCAAAAATTACGGACATGGAACGTTCCGAAGGATTAGACCTGAATGGTTATATGCGTGATGGCTATTTTGAATGCAATAAAATTCAGGCAAAATGTCCATCAAAATATAAGGACGACCCGAATAAGGCGAGGCAAAACCTGCCAACCGGTTCTTCCACTCAATATCAATAAGAATGAATTACATAGGCGAGCATCTTCTTCCCGGACAACTCGGACACTTCTTTTTACTCCTTTCTTTTGTTTCTTCTATTGGCGCAACAGTTAGTTATTTCCTCAGTGTTCAAAAGGGGAAAAAACTAACCACCGGTAACTGGCAGGACCTGGCAAATGGCGCCGGTTCGTCTCAATGGAAGAAATTAGGGCGCATCTTTTTTATTACGGAGGTCATTTCTGTTTTTGCTGTTTTTGCCATTCTTTTTTATATCATCAGCAATCACTATTTCGAATACAAATATGCCTGGCAGCACAGCAGTCGCTCGCTCGAGCCTGAGTATTTATTAAGTTGTTTTTGGGAAGGACAGGAGGGAAGCTTTCTGCTGTGGAGTGTATGGCATTGCGTACTTGGCCTGGTGATTATCTGGAAAGAAAAAGAATGGGAAGCGCCGGTGATGGCAGTGATTGCTTTCACCCAAATCATTCTGGCAACTATGCTGCTGGGATTTGACGGTTTGAACATGGGCTCCAACCCGTTTGTTTTGATGCGCAATTCCGGACTGCTGGATAATGCGCCGGCATTTGTTGATATGAATGGCGCCATGCGACAGGACTACCTTTCGCTGATAACAGATGGCAATGACCTGAACCCGCTGTTGCAGAACTACTGGATGGTCATTCATCCTCCGGTATTGTTTCTTGGCTTTGCATCTACCATTATTCCTTTTGCGTTTGCCATTGGCGGCCTATGGACAAAAAAGTTCAGTGCCTGGACAAAGCCAGCCTTACCATGGACCTTATTTTCAGCGGCTGCTCTTGGCACCGGCATTATGATGGGAGCTAAATGGGCCTATGAGTCTTTAAACTTTGGGGGCTATTGGGCTTGGGATCCTGTTGAAAATGCGTCCCTGGTTCCGTGGCTTATTCTTGTGGCCGGCCTTCATACAATGGTCATTTATCGCCATACCGGCAATGCATTGCGTACAACCTTCTTGTTTCTTTTGCTGTCGTTTGTCTTTGTC
>DASVSM010000369.1:0-2346 GCA_036388115.1 Flavisolibacter sp. | reverse complement strand
GTAAAGTCTGTTGCTAAAACTATAGCCACTTATCTCCAATAGAATTACAGGAATAACCAACAAAACAATTAGCAAGACTGCCCAACGAGTGTTTGTTTTGTGTCGCCTGAAAAAGTAGTCAGCAATAAAAGCAATTGCAGGCGATAATAAAATAATGAACATTAGTTATGGTTGTAAAAAAATTTCTGCCCAACGTGGAAAGCGTTTGTGAAGGAGTGGCATTTGAAAATCACAGTCTCACATTTGCTTTTTCGCTGATTTATGTTTTACTGTTGAAAGATAGATATGTAGCCGCCTTTTGCCAACCCCATGTGCATGTTGCACAACTCACATTGTGTGAATAAAAATAGTTGTTTTTGCCTTTGCCTGGATAGTACATTAAGGTATGCAAGGAAGGAAGCAATACACGGAAAAGCTCTTTACTACTTTTCAGTTATCGGCTCATGTTCCGGCAGATAATTTTTATCGGAGATTGAAAGAGGCCCTGGATCTACAGTGGTTGTATAAGAGCACCAAAAGCTACTATGGATCGGAAGGGCAACAGAGCATTGATCCGGTGGTGTTTTTCAAGCTCATTTTGATTGGTTACTTAGAGAACCTCAATAGCGACAGAAGGATTATTGCGCATAGTAAGATGCGGCTGGACATTTTATTCTTTTTGGGTTATGACCTGGATGAGGAACTACCATGGCATTCTACCATCTCCCGCACAAGAGCATTGTATGGCGAGGACGTGTTCAAAGAATTATTTTCTAAAGTACTTAGCCTATGTGTCAGTAAAAACATGCTCTCAGGCCGTAGACAAGCTATTGACAGTGCCTATATAAAAGCGAACGCAAGCATGGATTCTTTAGTAGAAAAACAGATCATTGAAGATGGGCAGCAGTACCTGGATGAACTGCGGCATGATGACTATGGAAAACCCATCGAGCAGCACGATAATGTAATGAAGGATGATAGAGATAGTGACACCATCACCAAAAGCAGAAGCAAGAGCACCGGGCAGCACCACGCCTGGAAAGGAGAAGAATATAAGGACATGCCAAAGGGCAAGTCATTAACGAATAGAACAGACGGGGATGATACACAAACAGGACGGCCGAAATTTGTTTCCAACCACACCCATTACTCTACCACTGACCGCGATGCCAGGGTATCGGTCAAGCCCGGTAAACCACGCCAGCTAAACTACGCCATGCAAACCGCAGTGGACATGAGCTCTCATGTCATCACCAACATAGAAGCGCACCTTGCCGACAGAAGAGACAGTGAGTGCCTGGCACAGGTTCTTACTAATACCATTAACAATTTAAATGAGCAAGAACTTCAGGTAGAGGAGATAGCCTGTGATACAGGTTATAGTTCCAGCAAAGCACTGAAAGCCTGCATTGATAACAACATTACGGCTTACATACCCAATTTTGGCCAGTATAAAGCCAGCCGGGAAGGATTTGTTTTTGATGAGGAGAATGACCGCTACACCTGCGAGGCAAAAGGTGTTCACCTACCCTACAAGAAAACCTATGGGGACAAGAAAGGTTACTACAGAAAGCAGTATCGCAGTTCAGCTAAAGATTGCGGTCATTGTCCGCTGCGCACCACCTGCATTGGTGGCAGAGCTGATTATAAAAAGATAGAAGACACCGTGGATAAACATCTCTATGACCAGATGCACCAAAGATTGCAGACTCCCTATGCCAGGCGGATGAAAAAGCTCAGGCAGGCAACCGTTGAACCTGTGCTTGGCACTTTAATCAACTTTATGGGTATCAGGCGCATCTGGACCCGTGGGCTAAAGAGTGCTAATAAGTTTATGCTGGGCGCCGCCATTGCTTATAACCTGAAAAAGTGGCTCAACTATACTGAAGCAACAAAAAAAACAGCAGTGATAGCACTGCCTCCTTACAGTAATAAATTAAAAAAGATGGGAGAAGATCTTTGGTTTTGGCTTTTAGCGGTACGATGCTTTATAGATCCTTATAACAAAAAACCATCTTATCATTTTACTTTCTTGCTGAAATAAAATAAGGCGCCAAAAAAAGCACCTTACTTCAACTTTTGTGAGCAGTTGTGCAACTGCCACCAATGTTAGCAGCATGGGCTTGTAGGACGTCCCAAATTGTTTCGCCAAGAATAGCAAATTAGAAAAAGGGAAGAAAAGCTTTCTTTCCCTTTCAACAATACAATTTAAAAATCACCTAGTTCTTGATGAATTTTTCCGTTGTCCAGTCCTTTCCGTCGTACACCAAAATCGTGTAGACATCAGCAGGCAATGTGGAAACATCCAAGCTTACATTCTTTTGGCTCTTCCCGTATTTCCTTGTCAGTTTAACCTTGCCAAACTTA
>DASVSM010000368.1:0-5482 GCA_036388115.1 Flavisolibacter sp. | reverse complement strand
CCCAAACAGAAAAATACCTTTTTAATGTGAAGGACTTTAGTGGTGCAAACTATTTACATCACCACAAATCAACTCACATGAAAAAGATGATTCTTTCACTTGCTTTACTTACCAATTTTTCTGTTGGCTTCGGCCAGGGTGGGCCCTTAACAAAGGGAGATATCAAGCTCAATGCTTCTATTGGACTTGGTTCGTTTATCAAGGCAGCCGGAGGGCAAACCACTTTTCCACCATTAACTGGTTCGCTGGAATATGCCATCAATGAAAACACTACCCTCGGCCCTGTAATTGGTTACACAGCAACAGAAGACCGTGCAAACTATGCTGCATTGGGTATAATTGATACCTATACTTTCTCCAATTTTTTGATTGGTGCAAAGGGTAATCATTATTTCAATACCAGCGAAAGTTTTGAAGCTTACTTTGGAGCCATACTTGGCTACAATGCCGAAAGTATGAAGCTAAAGTCTTCGTCTGCCCGCAATGGCACATCAGAGTACAATGTGGCTGGCGGAAGTGGATTTTTTTACGGCATACATGCAGGGGGCCGTTATAAATTTTCGCCCAGCCTTGCTGCGCATGCAGAACTGGGCTATGGCATTGCAATACTCAACATCGGACTCACCTTCTCTCTCGGAAAAAAGTAACATCCACAAAAAAATAATTGATATGAAAGCGAAACTTATTCTGCTGCTCTCCTTGTTGTCTTTTCTTGCTTCAAGTGCACAAAAAGAAGTCCTAACTAATAAGTCCGTACTTGATTTACACAAAGCCGGATTAACAAATGAAACGATCATTTCTAAAATCCAGTCTTCAACATGCAAATTTGATATGAGCACGACTGGTCTTATTCAGTTAAAAAAACAAAAGTTATCCGATGAAGTGATTCATGCAATGGTGGAAAAACGCAACGACAATGAGATAAAAACGCCGGAGGGCACAGGCGCTAAAAAAAATAGCTCAGAGCCCGCTTCGTTAGGAATAAAATCAACCCAAATCCCGGATCTGGAGTTTATCAATGTGCCGCACTATTATATCAAAGAAAAGAAGGCTTTGTCTGTATTGGAAAGAAGCACGGTATCTGTGAAAGCGAAGGTGAATTTTTTGAAGGCAATGATACCAGGCAGCTCCACGCCAATTGTTTTTAAAATGGATAGTGCTAAATCACCGGTGAGATTACCGGAGCAGGAATCAGTGTCATTCATGATTAATACAGGCAATAACGTCCCTGAAATTTTTGGCTTGTATAAAATGAAATCCGAAAAAAAGAAGCGAGAGGCTACCTGGTTCAATGTATCGGCTTTTGAGAATAATTCTGATAAAGATGTGATCGCCTTTAACTACAAAAAAGTAAAGGATGGTGTTTACGAAGTAATTCCTGTTTCCAAATTAGAGAAGGGCGAATACTGCTTTGTGAACAAGGCTTCTTATGGTACTTATGGCGGAGCAAAGGCAGATGTGTTTGCTTTTGGCGTGGAATAGTTATGCCGGGTTCATTAGATTGAGATAGCTAAAAATCTAATTTTTAAAAACAATTATGATGCAAACTATAGTTGCAAACGGACAAAAATTTGACCTTTTTCATACCACCGGTAAAGTAGAAGAGGCCGGAAAAAACATGGAAACAAAAATTACAGGCAGTGGTGGCGGCGGATTCATTTACCGCGGCACAGGTGGTAATGCGCCTATTTCCATCAAATCAAAAACAGTAGTGCATGATCAGTTCTTTATTACTGACGATACAGGAAATGAACATTCCTTTCAACTTCAGAATTTTAATGTGGCCTGCAGGACCGGTAACAGGCTTTCCGTAGTATGGGCTGTGAGGCAGGGGAAAAAAACGGGTCCTTATATCATGGTTTATAATCATAGTACTTCCAGCGCTTATTATAATTCTAAAAGCATGGCTAAGCTTTTCCGCCGCCCGGTCCTTTTCCTGATAGGGATCGAGATTCTACTATTACTGTTGGGCACTACAGCCGGATTTTTTTATTGGTTGATCCCGGTAGCTTTTGGGTATTGGGCACTGGAAGGCACCATAGCAGCAAATAGGGTAAAAAAACAGGTTGATATAAACCACTTAAGTACTGTATCTGCACAGCAAACTTCAATCAAAAATCAAGAAAATGCATTCCCTGCAAAAGAGGGATAAAAGGAAGTGGTGATACCAATGTGAGATGCAAAACCCATCGCCTCAACTAAAAAATTTCACAAAGGACCGCCGGATCAAAGAAGCAATACGTTTTTTACCTGGTGTGTAAATAGGAGAGGGGCAGCCTAAATAAAAGTAAGGCACCCTTTCTAGTTTTTTGTCAACTGGAAATAGCTCAAGTTGGACTTAGAGTTATACAAATAAGTAAAGCCGCAGTTATGCGGCTTTTTATTATTTATAGATAAGTAAGCTTAAACAATCTTACTGTGCATGTCCGCCGTCATCAATTTCCCTTCCAGCACATTTGCTATTTCCACCACGGCTTCATTATCCCTTTTGTGGGCATCTTTGGTTTTGGTGGGGAAAATAGAAATGCCGTTATAGATGCTATACTGCAATGTGATCCGGTAATTCTTCAATTGAAA
Organism: Flavisolibacter sp.; assembly: GCA_036388115.1. Lineage (GTDB taxonomy): Bacteria > Bacteroidota > Bacteroidia > Chitinophagales > Chitinophagaceae > Flavisolibacter. The sequence goes on along the minus strand of DASVSM010000368.1, from coordinate 2,905 downwards.
ATCCCAGTTAATGGCATCGAAGTCATCTTCCTTGTTGACAAAGGCAACATTCAGATGATCACTTAAAATGCCGGCGATCTGGTAAAAGCGTTTTAATCCGCCATCACCATCAATCACGGCTTCTGTACAACCCAGGGTTGTTCGTAGGGTGAGACTCATATAGCGATGTTTTAATGTCTTTATTTACTAAGACAAAAGACTTAGTTCCTTAGCTGCACAGACGCAATCGTTATCCCTTGAATTTAGGCGGCTTCTTTTTGCCGTTATCATCCAGCAATTTTTCGGCGCCCACGTTTCTGCCATCGGTGCCACAGCCATATTTAGGTGGGAAAACTTTATTCCACACACTGCAGGAAGAAAGCGTGGTGGAAAAGATGAGCAAAATTAAAAGGTAACGGAAGCGTTTCATTCTCTTGTTTTTCTTGGAAGGATAAATATAAATTTAAATTTTCTTGTTTGCAACATTAGCGACGGAGAACCACGCCGCATAGCCCACGTAATTGTTCGCGATGCGGGCTATTTCCCCTTCTATTTTTTCGGCGGAAATTTCTTTTACTTTTTTGGCTGGTACGCCGGCATAAATGGCGCCGCCCTCGCAAACAGTACCTTCTAAAACCACGGCGCCGGCAGCAATAATGGTATTGCTATGCACTACCGCATTGTCCATCACAACAGAACCCATTCCAATCAATACATTATCGTGCACCGTGCAGCCATGAACAATGGCATTGTGCCCAATGGAAACATTGTTCCCAATAACAGTCTTTGTTCGTTTAAACGTGCAGTGAATGACAGCACCGTCCTGCACGTTCACTTTGTTTCCCAGCCGAATACTGTTCACATCTCCGCGCAGTACAGCATTGAACCAGATGCTGCATTGGTTACCCATTTTCACATCGCCCACAATGGTGCAGTTGGGAGCAATAAAACAATCGTCACCCCATTTTGGTGAAACGCCCTCTACCGGTAAAATCAACGCCATTGATAAGTACAATTTAAGAAGTACAAGGTACGAAAGTAGAGAGGTTTGATTTTGTACTTCGTGCCTCTTGCCCGGTACCTATTTTTGCACGAATGAATTTGCGGCAGGTTTTTTTACAGCACGTGGCTCAAACATCAACAGCACCGTTGGCGCTGGAGATAGTAAAAGCGGAAGGGTGCGGGTTAACGGATGTAAATGGAAAGAAGTACATTGACCTGATAGGCGGCATCAGTGTAGCCAATATTGGCCACCGGCATCCGAAAGTGATTGATGCCATTAAAGCGCAGGCAGACGACTACCTGCATGTAATGGTGTATGGCGAATTTGTGCAAAGTCCGCAGGTACAATATGCAAAGCTGCTAACAGAACATCTCCCTTCTTCCCTCAATGCAGTTTATTTCACTAACTCCGGTGCAGAAGGGGTGGAAGGTGCTATGAAGCTAGCCAAAAGAGCAACCGGTCGAACAGAGATCATTGGTTTCCAGAATTCTTATCATGGTTCTACACAAGGCGCCTTAAGTATTATTGGCGATGAATACTGGCGGAATGCTTACCGGCCGCTGTTGCCGGATGTACAGCATTTGGTGTACAACAATTTTGAAACGCTAAATAGAATTACAGAAAACACAGCCTGTGTAATTGCAGAAACCGTGCAGGCAGAAGCAGGCATTCTGGCACCCCAGAAAGGATGGCTGAAAGCGCTGCAGGCAAGGTGCAATGAAGTAGGTGCCTTGTTTATTCTCGACGAAATACAGGCGGGTTTTGGCCGCACCGGCAAGCTTTGGGGCTTTCAACATTTTGATGTGGTGCCGGATGTGCTGCTGTTGGGCAAAGCACTTGGCGGCGGGCTGCCCCTGGGCGCTTTTATTGCCAAGAAAAGCCTGATGGATCATCTAACCAACAATCCGGTGCTGGGGCACATTACAACCTTTGGTGGGCATCCCTTATGCTGTGCTGCAGGTAAGGCGGCCTTTGAGGTTTTGCTTGAAGAAGACATGTTTGCTTCGGTAAAAGAAAAAGAATCACTTTTCAAATTGCTTCTTATCCATCCGAAAATAAAATCCATCAACTCTTTTGGTTTATGGATGGCGGTTGAATTTGAAAACTTTGACCAGTGCAAAAAAGTAATTGATGCCTGCATTGAAAGTGGCGTGCTTAGCGATTGGTTTCTGTTTGCTTCGGCCTGCCTGCGTATTTCCCCGCCATTGATAATATCAGAAGATCAAATCAGAAAGGCCTGTCAAATTATTTTGGAAGCCATCCAATAATTTATTTGCAAGTTCAAAAAAGGGATGTTTACTTTGCACTACAAAGTGCTTTTTATGAGCGAACAAAACCAACACCTGGAAGCTTTACAGGACATACGGCAGATGATGCAGCGCTCCAGCCGATTTATTTCCCTCAGCGGTTTAAGCGGCATTGCGGCAGGTATTTGCGGCCTTACGGGCTCCTATGCAGCGCACCTCGTTATCCAGCACTACCAGCAACAATACGAAGAGGGTGCACTTTACGGTGATGCGGTAGAGGGGCTACGGACACAACTTTTGCTTTTGGCGATGGGGGTGCTGGGCCTTGCACTTTTGTCGGCGTTTTACTTTACGTGGCGCAAAACCAAAAAAGATAATGTGCCGCTCTGGAACCATACCTCCCTGCAGCTTACCTGGAACATGCTGCTTCCCCTGGGCGCCGGCGGCTTATTTGTGTTGGCCCTGCTGCAGAATGGCATCTGGACATTTGTTGTTCCGGGCTGCCTGGTCTTTTACGGGCTGGCGCTGGTGAATGCCAGTAAGTACACGTTAAGCGATATCCGTTACCTGGGCATTTCTGAAATTATCCTTGGCATTATTGCTACCCAGTTTCGTAATAATGGACTGCTGTTCTGGGCAATCGGTTTTGGTGTGCTGCATATTATTTACGGATTCA
>DASVSM010000367.1:0-3416 GCA_036388115.1 Flavisolibacter sp. | reverse complement strand
CGATGCAGAGGATCTTCATTGTGGTTTTGTTTTATGAACCAGAGGCTGGAATATCTATTTAACGTCTGTTGCGTCGCACAGCGTGTACGTTTAGTAATGCTATTGAGCAGGTGTCTTCTAATGTAGTTCTTGTTTTCTTCTTTCATTATCGTAAACCCACTCCAACGTTTGATAGCAAGATCATTTCCTAACCTCGCCCCTCCTAGGAGGGGATGGTCGTTTATAGTAGAATGTTTATCCTACGATCACATCCCCTCCTCGGAGGGACGGGTTTGGGAGTAACTGAACTTAAAACCTCCCGGGTGGATTCAATCGTGTACTTTACGTCAATAGTCCTCATCTAAAACAACTCCTGCTGCACAATCACCGGTTTTTTTAGTTTCAATCTACACGTTGCATTCAATTTATCCACTAAATATCCTGCAAGTTCGGGCGAATGCTTTTCCTGATCCATGTGAATGATAAAATACAGTTCTTCCAATCCATTATCTATCCAATAAGCGATACGCTTTATCCAGCCGTCAACCCGCGGATGATCAGTCGGATGCAGGTTGTTGGCAACAAAACGCACCATTGTTTTTGCTTGCGGCAGCCGCATGTGACAGACATCGCGACGTCCGGCGGTGTCTGTTATAATGAACCCTTTGTTTAACGATTGAAGCATACGCACCAGGCTCTCCATTTCAACTGGAGCAAACCACCCGGGATGACGTACCTCAACGAATAGGGAAACACGGGAAGGCCAGGCCTGCAGATAGTCCAGCAACTCTCTTTTTCTTTGCGGTCCAAACCCATCACTCAACTGCAGGAACACAGGCCCTAAATGTTTTTCAAATGCGGCGATGCTTTTTTCAAAGGCATGTGTCAATGCCTGCTTCTCATTCAAATGACCTTCGTGGCTGATACCCTGGTAAACTTTCGGGCAAAATTTAAAATCGTTGTCTGCCTTCTGCGCCCATTTTGCAATAGCCGCTTCATCGTACAAATTGTAAAACGTAGCGTTCAGCTCAATGCAGTTGAACTGCTTTGCATATTCTTCCAGGAAACGCGAATCCTTCGTGCCTTTTGGGTAAAGCTTGCCTACCCATTCTTTGACACCCCAGCGCGGACAACCGATGTACACTTTTGGTTCAACGGCACGTTGGCCTCCCAGGCTTTCTTTGTTGCTTGCGGGGTCGGGAGGCAATGAGAAGTCGATGCGGGAAAGCATTGAATGCGGTACTTTTCCAAAGTCCATTGTTGGTTGTTTAATTCACGGCGAAATCAAAAGTAAATCGTCCGGATGTGACTCATGTTGATGAGGTGCCATGAACTGTGGTGAGGTTTACGGTTCATAAGCATGTGGCGGCTTTACGAAAAAAGGTGGCAAGGTTTACTTCCCGGCATCTTCCGGACGCTATAAATTACAAACGAAAGAGCTTATCCGCCTGGTTGTTTTTCCGCCCCTGTAATTGTTCAACTGCAGTTCCTAAACAAGCCAGGAAATTACAATTGCATTGCTGCTTTTTCTGCTTTAGATGAACAGATTCAATAGCAGCACACCCAACAAGCCTAAGAGAGATATTATACTTTCCATCACCGTCCATGTTTGAAATGTTTGCCTGATGGTAAGACCGAAGTATTCTTTAAACATCCAGAAGCCGGTATCGTTCACATGCGAACACATTAAACTTCCGGCCCCGACCGACAACACCATCAGTTCGGGTGAAACACCTAACGTAAGAAAAGGAAGCACTATCCCCGATGTTGTTAACGCTGCTACGGTAGCAGAGCCCAGGGCCACCCTGAACACAGCTGCTATCAGCCAGCCAAGAAAGAGTGGCGAAAGTTGCAACCCGGTTGTATAGAATTTAATTTCCTCTCCTACTTTACTGTCAACCAGCACCTGCTTAAAGGCACCGCCGGCCGCGATAATGAGGATAATCATAGCAATGCTCTTCACGCCTTCCACGCAATACAGCATGGCTTTTTCGGTTGGCAGTTTTATCAGCAACAGGGCAAGCAAAAGTGAAAGCAACAGGGCAACAGTGGGCTCCTGCAGAAAAAGGAAAACTTCTTTTGCCATTCCACTGGTGAAATAGACACCAAGGGTACCAACGGCAATAAAAACAACCGGTGAAAGAATGATCAGGAAGCTTCGCAGAGCCGGCGGAAGATTGGGGTCAGGCCCCTGCACAATGGTTGCTTCCCGTTCCGCAGGAATGGTTCTTTTTGCTATTACCCTTGCGAAAAAAATACCGGCAATGATGGCAATGGGAATAGCAAGGATAAAACCATAAAGCATGGTTCTTCCAATGTTCGCATGAAAGATAGAAGCCAATGCTACGGGCCCCGGGTGCGGTGGCAGAAAACCATGTGTAACGGATAATGAAGCAGCCATGGGAAGGCCAATATATAACAGCGGCAAACGGGTGGACTTTGCGATGGCAAATACCAACGGGATCAGTACCACGAACCCGGCATTATAAAACAGTGGAATACCGGCTAACAAACCCGTAGAAAGAATGGCCCATTGAATATTTTTAATACCAAACCAACGGGTAAGAACAAACACCAGCTTTTGCGCGGCACCGCTTTCTTCGGCCAGTTTGCCAATCATGGCGCCAAGTGCCAGTACCATAATGGTTCCGCTCAATGTGCTGCCAATGCCGGTGTTGATGGAGCTAACCAGCTTTGCTACAGGCATTTTAAAAAGCAGGCCGGTAATGATGGATACCGACAACAAAGCCAACATGGGATTTACTTTTCTGATGATCAGCACTACAAGCAGGACAACAGCAAAAAGAAGAATAAGCAAAAGCATCAATGAGCAGTTAGTTGGTGAAGAGAATGCATGGCTTCTTTTAAAGCCGGATAGAGTGTTTGATAGATGGCAAATTGATTCTGATAAACAGTCATGCTGTTTGTATCAGGCCAAATAAACTTTTTATCGCTTACCGGCAAATCTGCATAGGCGTTAATCGCACCCAGCTCCTTTAAGGCAAGGTAAGCAGCACCGGTTGCAGAGGCGTCACTCCCTTCCTGCACAGACACCACCTTTCCGGTAACATCGGCAAGCATTTGCAACATCACTTCGGAGGCCGATACGGCACCGCTGATCCGGAGTTGCCCGATTGTGCCCGACAACAATTCAATGGAGGTAAGAATTTCTTTCAGCGCAAAGCAGACGCCTTCCATTGCTGCCCTCGCAAAAAAATCCCGGTCGTGTAAAGAGATAATGCCGAAAAAAACGCCGCAGCTTTTTTCGTCCCATATCGGTGCTCTTTCACCGTGCAGGTAGGGAAGAAAAATCAATCCCCTGCTGCCGGCCGGTACGTTTTCAACAGCTGCAAAAATTTTCTCGTATTGTTCTTCTTTCCCTTCTTTTGCCAGAAACTTTTCAGCCAGCCAGGCCAGGATGTTGCCACCATTGTTTA
>DASVSM010000366.1:0-2405 GCA_036388115.1 Flavisolibacter sp. | reverse complement strand
GTAAAGCACTGTTTGCGCTGGGCATTGTCTGCTTTTTCTGGGGCACCACCTGGGTGGCTTCAAAGGAAGGCGTACGACACATGCCCGCCTTGCAGTTGGCAGGTATACGGCAAACCATCGGTGGTTCTTTTTATGTGCTTTACTTCTTATGGAGAAGAGCAGCTTTACCGAAAGGGAAAGAATGGGGGCCGATCATTGTGTTAAGCATTCTCAATTTTATGTTGAGCAATGCACTTTCCACGTGGGGAGTGAAATACATTTCTGCCGGATTGGGCTCTATCATCGGCGCCATCTTTCCCTTGTGGCTTGTGGTGATCGGGATGTTTGGTGCGGGAACAAAGATCAACCGTAACGGCGCTATTGGTTTGGCACTCGGCTTCACCGGCATCTGCGTCATTTTTTATGAACACCTGCAGGATTTTTGGAATGCTGATTTTCGGTTGGGAATTTTTCTTTCGTTAGCGTCCACATGGTCGTGGGCTTTTGGCACTTTGTACACTAAAAAAGAAGCGGTCAACTTCAACCCTTATTTTTCGCTGGGCTTGCAGATGGTGATATCAGGACCGCTCGTTTACCTTATTTCAAAACTCACTAACAACGCTGTGCCGTTTTCACAAATTCCCTGGCAATCGTGGACAGCCATTGCTTACCTGGCCTTATTTGGTTCTGTTATTTCGTTCGTTGCCTATTTGTATGCCTTGCAAAATTTACCAACGGAACAAGCTTCGTTGTATGCTTACATTAACCCGGTAGTAGCCTTGTTTGCCGGTGTCCTTATTTCCGGCGATGAACTGACACTGCTGATTTTTGTTGGTGTGCTGATTACGCTTTACGGTGTACGATTGGTAAACAAATCCGTGAAGGAACAGGTGTAGAAAACAATTGAATCAGCGTTCAAAGTATAAACAAGATAAATGAGTAACCGATTAACTTATTAACCTGTTGACTGCTTCTTTGCTACCGGTTGCTATTTGATAAGTTGTCTGCACTCCATCTCTCTTTGCCACATTAATAAACTGCTCATAGGTTTCTTTCCATCCTTCAAATAAGGGATCGGTGCCAAGGAAAGGATTGTGCCAGATGGTGATCATGGTTCCGCCAACGGAACGAACGGCATCATGATAATGCATCAGGTCATTGAACGCTTCTGCCGGCGATTTTTTCTCTTCAAAAAAAGCATTGGCATCCATAAAACAAAAAGGATGCACACGCAACGGCGACTTGATATCGTTCTTTAGATCGTACCAGAAAAATGAGGTAGCCACCGATGCCCGAAAGCCATTGATACTGCCATACCCCATTGAATAATCGTCTAGTATTTCTGCATTCAACAACTGGCGATAGGTAGATGGCAGTGTGAAACGGATATAATGCTGACGCGATGATTTGATGCTTTGCTCCGTTGTTTTTTCGAGCCAGGCTTTTTCCTTCTTTATTAGTTGTGGGTGGTCGCCACTTGCCCAGGAAGGATGAAGGCCTGTTTGGTAAGTAGAAGCAATGCTTTTAACTAAATGCTGGAAAGAAGAATTCTTAATATCAATATTCCTGTCAAACTTTCCTTTCTGATCTGCAACAAGAAAAAAGTAAATCGGGTCAAGGCCGTTTTTCTGATGCAGTTCTTCCATCCATTCGTAGGCATCAAACGGGTCTTGTCTTCTTCCCCGTATCACCTTTATGCGATGCACCATTGACTTCCATTTGCCGGAAAAAAATGCTTTGGCAATGGCGCCCGCATTTCGCCTGAAACCTTTGTTCCTAAAGCTCCAGGCAATGTCGATGTCGTAGGTTGTTTGCAGAGTGAAGTTGGAGGTTGGAAGCTGGAGTTCAGGAAATCTTTCCTGTAACAAAGCTCTAAAGTCTTCCAGCCATATATTGATTAATGGAAGATGCAAAAAGCCTTCTTTAAAGGCCAGCGAATTCTGATGGGCATATCTTCCATACATGTCTTTTTGATGCGGCAGGTATTCTTCGTAACGGGTAATGAGATAAAAAATGCCTGCAAACAAATCGAAGCCTGCATCTCCTTCCGTTTTAAAGAAAGCCTTGTAACCATGATGGTTGAAGCATTCTACCTTTACCGGCCGGATGGTGGACTCAAACAACAACACATGGGAATGAATCCAAACCTCGTTATTTGCTAAACGGTGATAACTATAATTCACCCGGTGCGGATCGGGGTTGGCTAAGTATTTCGTTTCGTCGCAGATCAAACGGATGGTGGTGTTATAATACTGCGATAGAAAGTCTACAATATACTGAAGACGTGGTGTTAACGTATGGCTATAAATGATCACATCCTAAATTATGGAGTTTGGCTTAATTGAACGCTCAAAAAGTTGGCAGCCGGCTGTCAGCACCTCTGCTGTAAACCTCCAGCCTCCAACTCATTTTCTCTTCTTCTCCCG
>DASVSM010000365.1:0-1975 GCA_036388115.1 Flavisolibacter sp. | reverse complement strand
GTACTGACCTTCCGCAAATTGTTTTTATGTGGCCGCTAACGAATGGTAAAAAAGCAGATGGTACTTACCAGTGGTCCATGTTCAGCGACGATCAGTATAACGTTGTGTTTGAGTATGCCACGCCTGACCTTAGCAGCCTTTATGCATCGGTGTACGACGAACGATTGAATTCCCCGGTTGACAGTGGCGGCTTTATATCCGTGGAAGAAAAAGAAGAGAATGGAAAGAAATATTTAACCGGCATGTTTGCTGTTGACCAGTCAGGCCATTACCTGACTTCCACAGGAGAGCAAATAGGAGTGAGCAGTATTGTAGGAACTTTTAAAGTGCAGCGTAGTTGGTAGTGTTTCATAAGCAGAGCAAAGGGTCCGCAGTATGCGGGCCTTTTTGTTTTATGGTAAGATGGGATGGCGATGCAATTGATCCGCTCCCGTTTGACGGCCTGCCTGGTTACGTAGTACTACTGAAATTGAAATACCCGTACTTGTACAAATAATAAGCGCTTTCGAGCAGGATAGTTTTGCAGCAGAAATTAAATCTATCAATTACCAAAATGAACATCAAAATGAAAAAGAAATTATTACTAACTGCAGGTTTGCTGGTTTCCTTGTTTGCTCAAAACAGCTTATTCGCCCAGGATGCAAAAACTGCCGGGTTCACAGATGTAAAAGGAATGAATGTGCTAAATGCCGGTATTGGTTTGGGAAGCTTTGGCCTTTCCGGAACAGGCGGTCTTCCGCTGGTAGCATCCTTTGAACATGGCTTCGGTAAAAACATCAGTGCTGGTGCTACGCTTGGCTTCATTCAGCAGAAGTATGCATCGGACTGGAAGTATACGTATCTGATGATTGGCGCAAGAGGCTCCTATCACCTGAACGAAGCGTTGAAAGTCGCCAATCCAAAACTTAATGTTTATGCAGGAGCAGGTTTGTTTTACAGACGTTACAGTTTCAACTATACTGACAAAGTCCCGGATGAACTGGACTATGATATCAATGCGTCTGGCGGTGATATTAATTTTGAACTGCATGCAGGCGGACGTTACCTGTTTAATAACAGTGTGGGTGCTTTCGCAGAGTTAGGTTACGGCATCTCTCCATTGCAATTAGGCGTAACCTTAAAATTTTAAGCAATAACTAAACAAGAATAAAAAAGGGCAATCGTTGCCCTTTTTTATTTATTCAAAAATGCTCACACAACATTCATCTCAAACAGCACTCTAACATGAAACTCAAATTAAAAACCATTCATTCTCCTAATTGCTGTTTGAAAAGGTTGTTCCCAAATGGAGAAAATAATTGTTCAGCTTTACTGGAAGTAATTCGTCGTTTATCTTTTATACTTAGTAGAGATAAATTTTATATTGCGCCATCTACAAACAAAGCCAAAGCAAACGCAATGATACCAAAACACATCCTACTGTTTATTGTCCTGACAGGCGGAGCTTTTTTTGCCTCTGGCCAGGATACAACCTATCAACGGATTATAGCGGCAAAAGATGATACCTCCAAAGTGATGCAGCTTGTCCGCTATGCTAAAAAATTTTTTAAAGTTGATCCGGACCAGTCCCGTAAACTGAACAAAGAGATCATCAGCATTTCAGAAAAAATTTCATTCCACTATGGCGCAGGCTTAGGCTATATGGATCTGGCTTATACGTATGCCGCCAAAGCTGAGGAAACAGAGGCGATTAAATATTATAAGAAGGGCCTTTCCCATTTAAAAAAAACAAGTGAGAAGGAGATGATCGCTAAATGCCTGCTGAATATCGGTAACTGTATGGAAGCGGCCGGCGACTATCCTGAGGCTACAAAAGTTACCCTTGAGGCGATAGCCATGCTGGAAAACACGCCACACAAAGCAATGCTCGCACGGGCATACGCCAGTATTGGCACAACCTTCTACAACATCGACAACCATACAAAGGCACTCGAATATCTCAATAAAGCGCTTCCAATTGCAAGAGAAATAAAAG
>DASVSM010000364.1:0-7397 GCA_036388115.1 Flavisolibacter sp. | reverse complement strand
AACAAATTACAATGCTCAAATTATCTTAAACAATCTATTTTTTCTGGCAATTGCGATTGGTCTTTGCTTCGTGGACTACTTTTACTTAGTTGAAATTTTTGGTAAATGAAATCACCTGTGATTCTCCTTTTGGTAATTCTTCTATTATGATTAAGAAACTCCTGTTCCTTGTCGCTTCCAGCATTTCTTTAGTTTTGTCAGCACAAAAAAAGCAGGCCGACCTGATTGTTCACAACGGGATAATTTACACGGTTGACGCAAAATTTTCCATCGCGTCTGCAATGGCAATAAAAGATGGGAAGATTCTTGAAACCGGCGATAGCAAAAAGCTATTGGCACAATATAACGCAAAGGAAAAAGTAGATGTGAAAGGAGCGGCGGTTTATCCTGGCCTCATTGATGCACATGCACATTTTTTAGGATACGGGTTAGGGTTGCAAACAGCCGATTTAGTTGGTACAGAAAGCTGGGATGAGATACTAAACCGCCTGCAGGCCTTTTCAAAAAGTAAAAATATAACAGCAGCGCAATGGATTGTTGGGCGCGGGTGGGACCAAAACGACTGGGCTGTAAAAGAGTTCCCCACAAAAGAAAAACTGGATGTGTTGTTTCCGAACAATCCGGTGATCCTGACCCGTGTTGATGGCCATGCGGCGGTTGCCAATCAAAAAGCATTGGATATAGCAAGAGTAACTACGGCTTCGAAATTAACAGGTGGTGAAGTAGAGGTAAAGAACCAGATGCTGACAGGAATACTGATTGACAATGCAGTCGATCTTGTATCATCTAAGATTCCGGCTCCATCTGCCGAACAGCTAATCAGCGCATTAAAAGATGCACAGGAAAATTGCTTTGCCGTTGGCCTTACTACCGTTAGCGATTGCGGCGTCGATCATCCCAGCGTCAGGCTGATGAACCTGCTGCAACAGAAAGGGGAGCTAAAAATGCGCATTTATGCCATGTTGAGCGATAATGCCAACAATTTTGACTGGGCCCGAAAGAGCGGAAAGATCAAAACATCCTTTCTGAATGTTTCGTCCTTTAAAGTTTATGCCGATGGGGCATTAGGTTCCCGCGGCGCCTCCCTTCTCCGGCCCTATGCTGATAAACAGGACTGGAGCGGGTTTCTTTTAAGTTCACAACAACATTTTGATTCCGTAGCCAATGTTTTGTATAAGATGGGATGGCAGATGAACACCCATGCCATTGGCGATTCAGGCAACAGAACCATCCTTACTATCTATGGTAAGTATTTAAAAGGGGCGAATGACCGCCGCTGGCGTATTGAACATGCACAGGTGGTAAATGAAAACGATTTTTCTTTGTTTGGAAAGTATAGCATTGTTCCTTCCGTACAGCCAACCCATGCAACATCGGATATGTATTGGGCTGGTGATCGTTTGGGGCCACAAAGAGTGAAGGGCGCTTATGCTTTTAATGATCTTAAAAAACAGAATGGATGGATCCCGTTGGGCACCGATTTCCCTGTGGAAGACATCTCTCCGTTTAAAACTTTCCTGGCTGCTGTTTTCCGTGTTGATGCAAAAGGCTATCCTGCCGGTGGCTATCAAATGGAAAATGCGTTGAGCAGAGAAGACGCCATCAGGGGGATGACCATCTGGGCAGCCAAAAGCAATTTTGAAGAGAAAGAAAAAGGCTCACTGGAAAAAGGGAAATTTGCCGACTTTATCATTCTCGACAAAGACCTGATGAAAGCAGAAGGAAAAGATGTTCTGAACACAGCTGTTTTAGCTACGTATATTGGTGGCAAACAAGTTTACCAGAAAAAATAAATCATGAAAACAAACCTGGTACTGCTGCTTGTAATTTCTGTATTGATCTCCGGTTATACCATGCAAACAAAAAAGAAGATCGTGTTTTTTGGTGACTCAATCACACAGGCAGGCGCTGGCGCCGATGGCTATATTAAAAAGATGGATTCCATTCTTGCACAAAAGGCCCAATCGGCCAATTATGAGTTGATTGGCGCCGGCATCGGCGGCAACAAAGTGTACGACCTCTACCTGCGCATGGAAGAGGATGTACTGGCTAAAAATCCGGATGCGGTTGTCATCTACATCGGCATCAACGACGTATGGCACAAACGCACCTCCGGCACCGGCACGGATCCCGATAAGTATGAACGGTTTTACTATGCCATCATCAAAAAATTAAAAGATAAAAACATAACTGTCTATCTCTGCACACCCTCTGTCATTGGCGAAAAAACTGACTTCACCAATCAACTGGATGGTGACCTGAATCAATACGCGGGCATCATCCGTAAGATTGCAAAGGCAAACAACTGCACGGTGATTGACCTGCGACAAGCATTCCTTGACCATTTAAAAAGCAACAACCCTGAGAATAAAGACCGTGGTATCTTAACTACGGATGGTGTACACCTGAACCGGACAGGGAACATTTTTGTTGCGCAGCAGATGTATAACATATTAAGCAAGGATTTTATCAAATAATTCTGAGCGGAAATCCTTACTGGCAAAGCGTTTGTTTAATTCCCTCGTGATTTATTGTATGTTTGTCACTATAGATGAGTATCATGTTACGTATAGCAATTTTAGACCTTTATGAAGGGCAGGCCAACCAGGGCATGCGATGTATCCGGCAGATCATTCATGAGTGGAGCGAGTTCCACGGAATTGAAGCGGAATGGAACGAGTTTGATGTGAGAGTAAAAAATGAAGTTCCTGATTTAAGTTATGATATCTATATCTCCAGCGGCGGGCCGGGCTCTCCATTGGAGAGCGAAGGATCAGAGTGGGAGAAAGCTTATTTTGGCTGGCTCAAGGATGTTGAAGAATGGAACACTGCGCCTGACAGCGGTAATAAAAAATACGTCTTCTTTATCTGCCATTCGTTTCAACTGGTTTGCCGCCATTATGCAATCGGCAACATCAGCAAGCGCAATAAAACATCATTTGGCGTTTACCCGGTGCATGTAACACTGGAAGGACAAATGGACGGTGTATTCTACGGTCTGCCAGACCCTTTTTATGTAGTTGACAGCCGCGATTACCAGGTAACTTCTCCGGATTTTGAAAAGCTGAACATGTATGGAGGCAAGATTTTGTGCATTGAAAAATACCGACCGCATGTTCCGTTCGAGCAGGCTATTATGAGTGTTCGCTTTAACGATTACATGGTGGGAACGCAGTTTCATCCGGAAGCTGATGCAATTGGGATGAGCATGTATCTTCAGCGGGAAGACAAAAAAGCCACGGTAATTGAAAACTATGGAGAAGAGAAATGGCAATCCATGGTTGACCAGCTAAATGATCCGGATAAGATCATGTGGACGTATTCGCAAATTCTGCCCAATTTTTTAAGTGAAGCCATAAAGCAGGTAAGGCAGCCACTAGTTGCCTGAAAATAGATTTGATCGATAAAAGAAAAACCTCGCATGGCGAGGTTTTTCTTTTATCTGTGGAAGCAGCAACCTTAGTTGGCACAACCTAAATATTCGCATAATTTCTTTTCCAGGTCTTGTCCGCGCAGGTCCTTGGCAACGATCTTACCATTCGGGTCGATCAGGAAGTTTTGAGGGATAGACTGCACACGGTAAAGTTGTGCAGCGGCATTGTTCCAGAATTGAAGATCGCTCACATTTGTCCAGACCAGTTTGTCCTTTGCCACAGCATCAACCCAGGCTTGCTTTTGCTGATCTAATGAAACGCCCAGAACAGTAAAGTTTTTATCCTTGAATTTATTGAATGTTTTTACCACGTTCGGGTTTTCCATGCGGCAGGGTTTGCACCAGCTTGCCCAAAAATCTACCAGCACATATTTGCCTTTCAAAGAAGAAAGTGAAACCGGTTTGTCGTTTACGTCATTCTGCGTAAAGTCAATCGCATCAGTTCCCACAGCTCCCACTTTTGCATAAGCAATATAACCAGACACTTCCTTACCCATCTGCGAACTCTTTACAGTTTCGCTTAACTGGTTAAAACGCTTTTCCACTTCACTGATGTTATCGGCAGATTGCATTGTTTGAGAGATGACAAAAAGCGAAACAAAAGAGTTTTTGCGAACGGCGATAAACTTATCTACTTCGCTATGCAGGTTTGCAATTGCCTGCGTATATTTTGGCATCAACTGCGCCCTTTTGCTTTCTGAATTACTACTGTTGATTTCATTGGCAACCGCATTCAGGTTAGCAAAAACCGGGTTGAAGGTTTTTTCAAACTGAACAAAATCCTTTTGTGCGGCAGAGCCTTCTATTTTAATGTTTTTGATATCGGCTTTTGTACCGGTTATTTTAAAAGTAGCGTTTTCAAGAAAGATATACCTGGGTTGCTCATTGCCCAATGTTAACCAGTACAAGCCGGGCTCAGTCACTGAGCCTTTGATAGAGAACACACCTGCCTTTGATTGCCCTGTTGCCACTACCTGGTTGTCACGCGGCGTTGTAAGTTTTACATCGCCATCACCTAGTCCCTGAATATTTCCACTGATAATGTAGCCTTCGGTTTTGGAATTTGCGGCTTGGGTTTGGCCGGTGTATGCCGTTTGGGCGTTTACTGTTCCGCAGGTTAGCACTGACAACAGCAGGATCGGAAGAAGATTTTTCATACTTTATTTGGGTTGATGACGCTGTTCTAAAACTTTAATCACATCTGCAAGCGAACAGCCTTTGGCTTGCAATAATACTATGTAATGAAACAGCAGGTCAGCTGCTTCACCTAAAAATAACTGTTGGTTAACGTCCTTTGCCTCAATGATTAATTCGACAGCTTCCTCTCCTACTTTCTGGGCAATTTTGTTGATGCCTTTGTCAAACAATTGCTTTACGTACGAGGTTGAATCTTCGCTGGTTCTTCGCAACGCAATAATTTGTTCTAAATAAACCAAAAAATCTTCCTTGTGGTTCCTTTCCGTCCAACAGGTATCAGCACCGGTATGGCACACCGGCCCCGTCGGGTCTGCTTTCACCAGCAATGAATCTTTGTCGCAATCTACTAAAATCTGCCGCAGTTTCAAATGGTTGCCACTTTCTTCGCCTTTTGTCCAGAGCCGCTTTTTAGAACGGCTGTAAAAAGTCACCAGGCCAGTTTCTTCTGTTATTTTTAAGGCTTCCGCATTCATAAAGCCAAGCATCAATACCCTTTGCGTGGTATAATCCTGCACAACGGCGGGCACCAGTCCATCCTTGTACTTTTCAAAGTCAATGTCCATAGCGCAAAGATAAAAGAGAGGTTTGTGGTTTGTAGTTTTTGGTTTGTGGTTGTTGTAAAACAGTCTTTCAGCCAGTGAGTTGGTGGCCTAAAAGAAAAGGTGCAGCATATGCACCTTTAAAAATTATCGATAAAAACTTTAGCTGGGCCTGAAAACTACAAACTACCAATCACCAACTATTTAGGCTGCCAGTGCTTTGTTCACCAATTCAGCAGCCTCGCTTAACTGGATAGCCGACTGCACCTTCAGTCCGCTTTCATCAATCAGTTTTTTGGCTTCTTCCGCATTGGTTCCCTGCAGGCGAACAATGATTGGAATGGTAATATTGCCCATGTTCTGATAAGCATCGATCACGCCTTGTGCTACACGGTCGCAACGAACGATACCGCCAAATATATTGATCAGGATAGCCTTTACTTTCGGGTCTTTCATAATAATGCGGAAGCCAGCTTCCACGGTTTGTGCATTGGCCGTACCGCCTACATCTAAAAAGTTAGCAGGTTCGCCGCCGCTTAACTTGATCATGTCCATGGTAGCCATTGCCAGGCCGGCACCATTCACCATACAACCAACGTTACCGTCAAGCTTTACAAAGTTCAGGTTGAACTTGCCTGCTTCCACTTCCGTTGGGTCTTCTTCGCTTACATCACGCAGGTTAGCCAGGTCGGGATGGCGCATCAGTGCATTGTCATCCAGATTCATTTTACAGTCAACGGCAACAATCTTATCATCGGCTGCCTTAAAGAGTGGATTGATCTCCAGCATGGCACAATCCAATCCCACATAAGCGTTATACAGGTTGGTAACAAATTTCACCATATTCTTAAAGGCGTCACCTTTTAAGCCGAGATTGAAAGCGATCTTTCTTGCCTGGTAACCACTCAGGCCGCCACCCGGATAAACCCATTCTTTAAAAATTTTATCAGGCGTTTTGTGTGCTACTTCTTCAATGTCCATTCCGCCTTCGGTGCTGTACATGATCACATTCTGCCCTTTTGCACGATCCAACAGAATAGAGAGATAGAATTCTTTTCTTTCACTTGGCCCATCGTAATACATGTCCTGTGCAATCAGGAGTTTGTTCACTACTTTTCCTGCCTCACCGGTCTGGATAGTAACAAGCGTCCCGCCTAAAAGCTTGGAAGAAATATCCGTTACATCGTCGAGGGTTTTTACCACCTTCACGCCATTCACACCTGTTTCTTTTACCTTTCCTTTGCCACGTCCGCCTGCATGGATCTGCGCTTTGATGACCGCAAACGGGCTTCCGTAAGTTGTTTTGATCTGACGGTAAGCCTCTTCGGCTTCATGCGGTGTGCTGGCAGCAAACCCTTCCTGAACCGGAACACCATATTTTTTAAGCAGCTCTTTTGCCTGATACTCATGCAAGTTCATGTAATACGATTTTTGTGTGGGCAAATATACCCTATTACTCTCCTCCGCCAACCGTCCGGGAGACTTAGGTCAGAAAAACTTTGCGTACTGCAATATTCCACTGAAAGATGAATTCTGCTCGTTTGTAAAATTGAAAATCTCTTGACGCAAAATGATACTGCCTGACAACTCTTTATGATCCTGCTATCAAAAAGTGAATAAATAAAGATTAATAGATCTAAGTCTCCCTTTAGGGACAGGGAATTAAAAAAAGTTATCTAGTGACTTCAAGCTGATCGGCTTCTCCCAAATTGTTAGCTTAGCGCCATCCAACTCTGCGGGCATCGTTGGGCGGAAAGCACTGATCAGGTGGTATTGAATTTCGGGAAAGCGCTTATACATTTCGGGAAGCCGGTCCCATCCCAGGCCATCAGGCAAGTTATAGTCAATAAAAAGGTAATCAGGGCTCAGCCCATTAAGACGCGACATCCCATCGGCCAGCGTGTGGGCAATGTAAACCTCGTAGTTCTTGCGCAGAAAATAAGTCTTCATCAGAAGACATAAATCTACTTCATCATCTATTATTAATACCTTTTTCCGCGTAGTCATAGCTCGTCAACGATTCTTTAATTGCTTAATTATCATACCAAGAATTTACAACCCGTGGTTTCTTCTTAAAAATATAAAAATAGGGGTTACTGGGTATTTTCATACATTGTTTTTGTTTGGGGTCAGGCCATTTACACCCCTCTCTTTGGTACGATTATTTAAAAGGAACAGGAAAGAATCTTCATTTTAAAATAATCAGATATGAGTGCAAAAACAAAACT
>DASVSM010000363.1:0-3802 GCA_036388115.1 Flavisolibacter sp. | reverse complement strand
CTGCCCGTAGAATTTTATCTTCTACAGGATTGCCATTAAGTTGGATTGGTGTAAGCCTGAAGGGGTTCAATGTGAATAGCCGCCGGTACAAACAGTATGAGAACGAAAAATTGCCTGCACCCAGGTAGACCATCTATAAATGGTTATTTTTCTTTTGTCTTCTTTGTCCTATAGAGACATTTCGTGGGTAGAAAATAGCGTTGTCTTTTTATTAGCGTTCGCCAACTGGCGGACGCTTCGTGCAGGCCTTGCGTAAAGCACGAAGCGTTCCGCTGGAACGCAGAGACCGCTCCTAAAATTCTTCTTCTACCCACGAGACGTTCCTATGGAACGAAAAACAAAGAACACCGAAACGCTTTTTATAACGATTCATAGCTCTTGGGTAGAGGGCTTCCCTTTGAATGGCCTTTTGTGTGCAATGCAGGCAATAAAGAATCACACAATGACACATGAAGAAATAATGACACATAAAATTCAACCCTTTCAGGGTTGAATCTGAATAGACGCCGGTGAAACCGGTGGAAGAAAATGATTGGCGGAATCTGGCAACCCTGAAAGGGTTGAACTTCACGCAAAGCACAGCAACAGTTCAACCCTTTCCGGGTTGATCGGCCATGTGTCATTCTTCATTCCCTGGGTTGCACCCAGGGCTATTCAGATTGAAACCCTTCAGGCTTCTTCCTTAGCATGTTGTTATCCTGAAAGCCAGCCGGTATTTTCAGAACAAACAACAGCGTAAAGCTTTAACGGTTTTGTCCGGTTATCAATAGCGCCTTAACTTAACTTGCTGCTCAAATACCGGTTTACAATTTTTTTTCATGAACGCTTCCGCAGAACAACCTTCAATACCAAAAACAGCGATAAAACTAACCGCTGAGCAGGAAGCCATCATTCAATCAAACGGCGACATTAAGATCAATGCGGTTGCCGGCTCCGGCAAAACCACCACGGTCATTCATTATGCGGCTACCCGCCCAAAAGGTTCACGCATTCTTTACCTAGCCTTCAACAAAACCGTACGGCAGGAAGCAAAGAAGCGCTTTGCAGAAAAAGGGCTGCATAACGTGCAGGTAGAAACAGCCCATTCGCTGGCCTATAAAGCGGTGGTGCAAAGCTCAAAATACAAAGTGCGGCAGCAAGACCTGAAAACATACGAAGTGGCAGAACTGCTGGGACTAGCTGATCACGGCGAAAAACACGGTGCTTATATTCTCGCCAACCATGTGTACAAATTCATGCGCTATTTCTGCAACAGCGATGCGGCCAAAGTGCAGCAACTGAATTACATCGACACCATAACGGATGAAAAGGCAAAGGCATTTGTCCGGACGTTTTACCCCTACATTGTGGAAGGCACCCGCCATCTTTTAAAAAAAATGAATGATGGCGCAATTGAGATCACGCATGATTTTTATCTCAAGCTTTACCAGCTTTCGAACCCTGCGCTGACTTACGATTATATTTTGTTTGACGAAGGCCAGGATGCCTCGCCGGCCATGCTGGACGTGTTCTTAAAACAAAAAGCAACCAAAGTAATTGTGGGAGATACGCACCAGCAAATCTACTCCTGGCGCTATGCGGTAAACTCGCTGGAAAAAGCAGCGTTCACGGACTATCATCTTTCCACCTCCTTTCGTTTTGGACAAGACATTGCCCGGCTGGGAGCAGATATTCTTTTCTGGAAATCTCATCTTGTAGAAACAAAGCCGGTTTCCATTATCGGGCAGGGGCACTCGACCGGAAGGCAAACCATTGCCACCATTGCCCGCACTAACCTTGGTTTGTTATTAAGTGCCATCACCTACATTACTGATCACAAAAATGTTCAGCATTTGTATTTCGAAGGCAACATCAATTCTTACACCTATGCCGATGATGGCGCTTCGCTTTATGATGTACTGAGTCTTTTCAACAACAAACACGACCGCATTCGCGATAAGCTAATCAGCTCCATGAAAACCATGGCCGACCTGGAAGAATACATTGAAAAAACGGAGGACATGCAACTGGGCATGATGGTGGAAATTGTAAACGAGTACGGCAACGAGATTCCGGGTTTGATCAAAGAGCTAAAGAACAAGCACGTTGGCGATGGTGATAAAAGCAAGGCAGAAATGATTTTCTCCACTGTTCACCGCTGCAAAGGCATGGAGTATGACCTGGTGGAACTGGCAAATGATTTCATCACCGAAACAAAGCTGGAAAAATTGAAAGAAGAAAAAGGGGATTTAGCCAATACCCTGGTAAAATGGAACGAAGAGATCAACCTTTTGTATGTAGCTGTTACCCGCACGAAAACGGTGTTGCACATTCCGGAAGCATTACTGCCAAAGGCATTTCCGGCTTCGAAACAGGTACAGGTGATAAAGCAGAAAAAAGAGGCCGCACAGGAAGGAAGCCAATCGAGATACGGCAATGCGCCAGGCAAGGCCGGAAGCCCTAACTATCACGACGCCCTGTTAGCGTATAAAAATGCCGGCAATTACTGGACAGAAGAACGTGATGATGAACTGCGAAAGCTTTTTCACGGAGGTATGCCGGTTACATCAATAGCCAAACGTTTTGGCAGCAAGGCTGGCACAATCCTTTCCCGGTTGAAAAAGATTGGTTGTTTGCCGGAGGGGTAATTCAGCAACATTTTATTTCTGGTAGCATCTGCCTATTGTAACGTGAACAGGATGACCGTTTGTGATCTTTCTTTACTTTATCTGTCATCTAACATTTTCAAATAAAACGACAAGTGGTTTTAGAAATGAGAAGTTTGTCAGGCTGTGGGTTGACTTTGTTTATCCGGGCAAACCAAAGACGCTTCTTTTTGGCTGTCTGCATGGCCAAACTGAAAATGGCATAGCCCACTCCCTGACTGGAAAGCATCCACTTCCCGAAATCTTTCTGCATTAGCCTTTGTAATAAAAGAATGCGGCAGCCCGGCGCTGTAGCGACTTATGAATACAATATCCTTTTTTGATGTAGAAACCTCTTCTTACAACGGTAAGGTCATGGACATTGGTGCTGTGCGCTGGGATGGCGCTGCGTTTCATCAAAACGATGTCGGTAAGTTCATCCACTTTATAAAAGACTCCGGCTTTATCTGCGGTCACAACATCATTCACCACGATTTAAAATACCTTCAACGATATGTAGGCGCTCTGCCTCGCTGAACGCGATAAAGGTTATTGACACGCTTTATTTATCGCCCCTGCTTTTTCCTTCGCAGCTGTGAGTTTCCTCCCAATGTTCGGCCGGTTTAAGTTAGGGTTAACGACAAGTCAGTTTGTTAACTTTAAACTTTACTACATGAAGAAGCGATTTACAGAAAGCCAGATAGTGGCTGCCATCAAGAAACAAGAAGCCGGCATTGCCGTTAAAGAGATCTGCCGGGAATTAGGCATCTCGGATGCAACATTTTATAACTGGAAGGCAAAGTATGGAGGAATGGAAGCCAGCGATGTTGCTAAGCTCAAGGAGCTTGAAAAGGAAAATGCCGAGTTAAAGAAGATGTACGCGGAAGCCTGCATTGATATCAGGGTGTTAAAGAATCTCATTGAAAAAAAGCTTTGACGCCTGAGGCCAAACGGGAAGCTGTTGATTTTTTGGTCAAAGAAGAACAGCTAAGTAATCGAAAGGCGTGCACACTGGTAAAACTGTCCCGAACAACTTACCAGTACAAAAGAAATCCCAAAGACGACACTGAGGTGCAAGATGCTTTGATCAAGCTTACTACTAAACATGCCAATATAGGCTATTGGCAGTGCTGTTACCGGCTCTGGAACAGAGGCCACAAGTGGAATCATAAAAGAAT
>DASVSM010000362.1:0-7407 GCA_036388115.1 Flavisolibacter sp. | reverse complement strand
CTACCAGGTAAATTACCAGGTTTAGAAAAGAGTAAGCGCCACCGTTGGTATAGATGCGGTGTTCATCGGTGATCAATTGATCGGTTTGCAGATTCACGTTCGGGAACATCGTTCTGAATTGATTCGCGGCGGACCAATGGGTAGAACAACTTTTTCCATCCAGTAAACCGGCCGATGCCAGCAAAAAAGCACCGGTGCAAATGCTTGCTATTTCAGCACCGGCCCTATATTGTTTTTCTAACCAGCTGATCAGGGAACCATTGTCTTTTATCGCCGTTGCATAATTGTGGTTGAGAGAGGGCACGATGATCAAATCCGTCTTTGTTATTGCAGAAATATGCGTATGTGGTCTTACACTGAACAAGCCATCGTAAAAGTCTACTTTTTTTGAAACACCTGCTAGTTCAATCCTGAACAGGGACCGCTTGCCAAGGCCCTTTCGATATTCATTTGCCCTTGTAAATATCTTGTAAGCACCAACAATGCTGCTTAAATTATTTTCTCCTTCAGGCACAAGTATGGTCAGGTGTTTCATGCAAAGATTTTGTGGTAAAGATAAACACTGGGTTTGTCCGGATTGCCCCGCCACAAAGTCCATTTAGCACCCTGTTAAACCGGGTATTTAAAAATAGGTTTGCGGTAAACATTTAAATCAAAAGACAATGGCTGCAACTCCTTTTACGCTCAGCTTACTGGTAGATCAAACACCGGAAGAAGTATTCGGTGCCATCAACGATGTCCGCGCATGGTGGTCGGAAGATTTTAAAGGCGCTTCCGAAAAAACAGGTGATGAATTTGAAGTTCGTTTTGGTGATGTGCATTACTCCCGGCACCAATTAACCGAAGTGGTTCCGGGCAGGAAAATCGTTTGGCTGGTGACGGAAAGCCAGTTGAATTTTTTGGAAGACAAAAACGAATGGACCGGCACCAAAAATGTATTTGAAATTTTTGAAGAAGGCCCAAAAACAAAACTCGTGTTCACGCACCCTGGCCTTGTTCCCGAAATTGAATGTTTCCGAGATTGTTCGAATGGCTGGACCCAGTACCTGGTGCATAGCTTGAAGAACCTGATCGCCATAGGCAAAGGCAATCCCAATGTATTAAACGAAGAAATAGAAGAGAAAGCGCAAACCATCGTTTCTAATCATTAAAAAAATTTTTATGACAACAGTACTAACAGCCGCCACAACACAGCAGGTGGCATCACGATTCAACGAACTGGCCAGGGAAGAAAAATGGTTTGATATCCAGGACGAGCTTTTTGCAGAGAATGTAAAAAGCATAGAACCACCGCATTCTCCCTGGTTTAAAAATGCGGATGGCAAGGCAGCCGTTCGCCTGAAAGGAGAGGCCTGGGTAAAACGGATTGAAGCCGCACACCGCAGGCATACAACGAGCCCCATTGTTGGCGAAAATCATTTTGTTGTAGGACGGGAAGTGGATATTACCGTACAGGGATTGGGCAGAATACAGATCACTGAGCTCATGTTGTACGAGGTAAGAGAGGGGCAGATTGTATCGGAGCAATTCTTTTATTAGATGACCTTCGTTCATTCCATCGACAAGTCTCTTTTGCATCATAAAGCAAGGCAAAAGAGACTTGTCTGGAAAGCATAGCCATCAGCCCATCAACGGACTTTCATATTCATAGCTATTTTATTGCCTGCTTCGGATAGCGGTCCGCATCGACTCCAGCTCCTGCAATTGTTGTTGTTTTTTTGCGAGTTCCTTATTGAGCTTTTCCAGCTTCTTTTGCTCATCCGTCACTTTTTCCCTTGCCTTTTCCAATTGTTTGGCTTCCTTGTAGGCCTTATCGGCTTTCTTCTTTGCTTTTTTTGCATCACCTACATCACTGCTTGATGCCTGCTCGTTACTTTGCTGCGCTGCCTTTTCTGCCTCCGCCACGGCTTCCGTTGCTTTTGACTGATAGTTTGGAATGTTGGCCTGCGACTCCGCTACTTTTGATTGCAGTTCGGCAATGTCCTTACTAACTGAAGCGTATTCTTTGTTGAGTTTAAAACTATCAGCAGCGGACTTGTATTTCTGCGAAAAAGCCGACGGCCCGATAAGTACAAAAAGGATAGTAATTAAGAATAGAGTTTTTTTCATTGCCGGTGTTTTTATATTGATGATTCCCCGATTTCGTTACAGGCCGAAAACAGCCTGTACAAGCTAAGTTGACAACTACTGTGCCTGTTTAAAGCTGTGCGCCGACCCTCTGCCTGGCCGGTAAAAGACTATATGTAACCTCTGTGGTGCAAAAACAAAGTCCCTGCTATCCGTACTGTTCTTCTAGATTCAGAACTGCCTGCCTGGGTTTGCCTCCATCAGTATTTTAAACCCTGTTAGACAAGAATGATATGGCGAGCTTATCTTATTGCCTTCTTTTGTCATTAATCGCCCATAGCTACAAAACCGGCCAACATTTGCAAACAACCATCCTTCATTAGTGCCGTTCAATAATTACGTTTCGAAATTTGCCGTATCAATGTACATTTATCACTATTCCCAGGTTGCTTAAATAACGATATGAAAAAAATTAGCTTCTTACTATGTGCCGGCTTGTTAACAACAACGGCTTTTTCTCAAACAAGGAACGAAATTGCCATTATTCCCGAACCGGTTTCCCTCACAAAAGGCACCGGGGTTTACACGCTTCCCAAAACATTCGTTATAGAAGCACCGTCAGGGCCCGGTCTTAAAATAACAACGGACTTTCTTGTAAAAAAGTTTTCCGGAACAGCCGGTAGTATGGTCTCGTTAACGACCACCAACCCAGCTGCCGCCATCCGGCTTCAAATTAATAGCACGGAGAATAAAACCATCGGTAAAGAAGGTTACCAACTGTCGGTGTCACCAAAAGGTATCACCATCAAAGCCAATGAGCCGGCAGGTTTATTTTACGGAGTACAAACCCTCATGCAGTTGTTCCCGGCACAAATTGAAAGTGCCCAAAAAGTTCAGGGTGTACAGTGGACCGCACCCCTGGTTGAAATCACCGACTACCCTCGGTTTGGATGGCGCGGACTGATGTTTGATGTAGCGCGGCATTTTTTTACCAAGGAAGAAGTGAAGCAGTTTATTGACGATATGGTTCGCTATAAATACAATCTCCTGCACTGGCATCTAACCGACGATGAAGGATGGCGCATCCAGATAAAAAGCCTTCCCCGTCTTACTGAAGTTGGCGCCTGGAATGTTAAGAAGGAAGGCTACTTTGGAACCTTCTCGCCGCCCGCTGCTAACGAGCCCCGCAACTATGGTGGTTTTTATACCCACGATGACATAAAAGAAGTGGTGCAATATGCAGCAGAGCGCTTTGTGAACGTTATGCCCGAAGTGGATGTTCCCGGCCATAGCCTTGCTGCTATTGCTTCTTACCCGGAGCTTTCCTGTACGGAAGGCGCTGATAAATACGTGGTGCGTTCCGGTGAGCAGATCATGGATTGGAGTCGTGGCGCACCACCCATTGCTTTAGTAGATAACACACTCTGCCCGGCAAACGAAAAAGTATACGAATTCTTGGACAAGGTGATGACGGAAGTAGCGGCCTTGTTTCCGTTTGAATATATACATGTGGGCGGCGACGAAGCCCCGCATAACTACTGGCAAAAAAATGAGCAGGTAAAAGCATTGATGCAAAAAGAAGGGCTGAAAACAATGGAACAGGTGCAGGGATACTTTGAAAAGCGGTTGGAGAAAATCGTACAATCGAAAGGCAAAAAGTTTATGGGATGGGATGAAGTGATGGAAGGCGGCGTAGCCACTTCGGCAGCCATAATGAGCTGGCGCGGCATGAAGAACGGAACGGAGGCAGCCAGGGCGGGACACGATGTAGTGATGACGCCAACCACGTTTGCCTACCTTGATTATATGCAGGCCGACCCGGTAATTGAATCAAGGGTTTACGCCTCGTTGCGATTAAGCAAAGCGTATGAATTTGACCCGTTGCCGGAAGGCGTTCCGGCTGAGCGGATCAAAGGTGGGCAGGGAAACTTGTGGACAGAGCAGGTGTACAACTACAGGCACTTGCAGTATATGATTTGGCCGCGTGGGTTTGCCCTTGCAGAATCGTTATGGTCGCCTAAAAGCAAAAAAGACTGGAACCGTTTTTTCAGCAAAACCGAACAGCATTTTACCCGCTTTGATGAAGGGGAAAAGAAGTATGCGCCCAGCATGTACGACCCCATTTTTAGCGTAACGAAAACAGCAGACAGCACCGTGAAAATTGCATTGGCTACCGAGGCTCCGGGGCTTGACATTTATTACAGTTTTGATAATTCGTTCCCCGACCGCTTCTATCCAAAATATACTGCGCCGATAGTACCCCCTAAAGATGCGGTGCAACTGAAAGTAATCACCTATAAGGGCAATAAACAAATTGGCAGATATAACGTAATGCCGGTAGAAGAATGGAAGAAGCGGGCAGGGCTGCTAAAAAAA
Organism: Flavisolibacter sp.; assembly: GCA_036388115.1. Classification (GTDB taxonomy): domain Bacteria; phylum Bacteroidota; class Bacteroidia; order Chitinophagales; family Chitinophagaceae; genus Flavisolibacter. Next base: position 2,964 of record DASVSM010000362.1, on the reverse strand, counting down.
TAAAATGCCTCAACTTTTTTTCTCAACTCTGGTAAATAAATAATATGAAAAGAAGCGAATTTTTAGTACAGGCAGGAACGCTGGCCATCGGGTCATGCTTTCTTCCCGCATTTACAACGGTGCGCAAAGACGTAAAAAATGTTGGCGTGCAGTTGTACACCTTCCGGAAAGAGATGGCCACTGATGCCCTGGGAACATTAAAAAAGATTGCTGCAATGGGCATCAAACAGATTGAAACGGCCCGAAGCGATAAAGGGCATTACTACGGCCTTACGCCTAAAGAGATGAAACAGGCCTGCGCCGATTTAGGTATGACACTGCGCAGCGGTCATGTGCACATCGACAGCAAATGGAAGCAAACCATAGACGAAGCGGCTGAAAGCGGGCAGGAGTATCTTATTTGTTCCACCATGCCTACATCGGGACAAACCGTTGACAATTACAAGACGGTAGCTGCCGCATTTAATAAAGCCGGCGAAGAGTGCAGGCAGCGCGGAATCAAATTCGGCTATCATAATCACGAATATGAATTTGAAACCAAGGGCGGCGAAGTATTGTACGATGTGCTGCTAAGCAATACTGATGCAGCGCTTGTGCACATGGAACTGGACCTTGGATGGGTGCTGGTTGGCGGCAAAAGTCCACTGGATTATTTCAAAAAATACCCCGGCCGTTTTCCTTTGTGGCATTTGAAAGACATGGACCTTGTGAAAAAGCACAGCGTGGAATTTGGCAAGGGTGGGCTGGATATTCAAACGATGCTGAAGAACAGCAAACAGGCTGGCCTGAAATACTTTTTTGTAGAGCAGGAAGAATACGCTTCCACACCAATGGAAAGCATGAAGTATAACATGGATTATCTGAAGAAAGTGAAAGTGTAAAATGACTACCGTAATCCATGGCACTTTAAATCTTTGTACTCTTCATCTTTAAAATACGGCTGGCCTGAAAAACGATTCAGGCCAGCGTAGATCCTTCAAAGCGGATGGAAACAGTTTCATTACTTACAAGGAAACTGTTTCTTCGGCACACAGCTTTTCCTGCCAGGCTTTTGCTTCTGCCTTTGTTTGCGTAGCAACGCTGCCTTCGCCTTCAAAAAAATAATGAATACTGATAAACCGCTTCACATGTCCGCGGCTTTCAGCCGGTAGCAAAGATTGCAATGACCAGAAGTTTTTGCTGCCTGCTTTTTTAATAGCCTTGTAAACTGTTCCGGGACCGCTATTGTAGGCAGCTAATACCAGCAACCAGTCGCCAAATTCGCCATAGAGGTAGCGCAGGTATTTGGCAGCCGCAACAGTGCTCCGGTAGGTATGTGTACGTTCATCGGTTTTACCGGCAATTTTTAAACCTAACTCTTTTGCTGTTACCGGCATCAATTGCCAGAGTCCCCGTGCACCCACCCTTGATTTTGCAGTTGAATGCAATTCAGATTCAACGATTGCCAGGTATTTTAATTGAAGCGGTATCCCGTACTGATCAAAAACCTTTTCAATCGTTTGGAAATACAACCTGCTTTTGTTTCTCATTTTTTGCAGGAATTCCTCTTCTTTTTTTACGTATGCATGCACAAAGCCAGCGACGTGTTTGCTCAATGTGATTTTAGTAACGATTGTTTCGGCAGAAAAGGAATCGGTAGTAACTGTTCTCACCGTGCCGTGAAACAAAACTAATGGGGTGATCTTCCCGTGTATCGGTGTACCGGGCGATGAATAGCCAACGGCTGGAGCCATCAACAAGAGGGAATGAGCAAAGAGCATTTTCTTAACAAGGTTTCTACACAACATTGTTTTTGTTTTAGTGAACAATGCCGGCCCTTTAATTGGATTCAGTGGTTGGTCAAAGGAATTAGAAAATTTTTCAGAAGATATTGGCAGGATTCATACTCGTATTTTCCGCGGGGACGGATATACGGCTTTTCAAAAGCGGAAAATGTTTTCAGAGTACGAACGAGAGGCAAACATAGTCCGCAGCGGCCGCAAGTCATAGCTTTTTGAACAGGGTAGATTTCCGTGTAATATATAAGCAGCTGAGCTTTAGGATGTAGAAAGAAATATTAGGGTGGCTGTTAATGTGACAGTGCAGGCGGCAGGTACCACAAACTGCTTGTTTCTTTAGCTATTTGCAGCAACATCTTGTTTGGCTGTCAACCCCTCCACCTTTGAATGGATAAGAATTTTTGGCTCTATCTGCAACACCATTTTCGGATCATCGCACATCCATTCCATGCTTAGTCTTCCGTTCCGCAGAATACCCACCAGGAAAGAGTTTTCGCAGTTCTCTGCCTTTGATGTTTCAATACAATAAAGCGAACGGCCGTATTTCTTTTTTGCTCTTTCCACCACATCGGGTGCTACGTAGGAACGCAGGACCGGTAATCCATTTATCGAGGCAGTATCAATAGTTGACTTATTCTGCGCAAATGCAGTCGTAGCAAAACATACAAGCAAGAGCAGAAGAGAGAGATTTTTCATGGTGGTTATTTCGATTAGCACAAAATATGGTTTTCCCGGCACATGATGCAGTTGCTATTATTGTCTTGCACCTAAGAAGCGAATCGTATCAAAGTTTATCCGGGCTTGTTTAAATACATACTGACATAGTAAAGTAAGCTCTTGTTTCCATTTCCAAATTCTTACTTGCGTAACGCTTCTCTCACCTTCGGTGCGATCTTCGTTCCAAAGAGCTCGATTGATTTCATCATGGAAAGATGTGGAGGTCCGCCAACATCCATGTGTGCTGAAAAGCGGGTAAGGCCAAATAGTTCGTGCATGTGCAGGATCTTGTCGATGGCTTCATTCGCATCGCCAATCACAAGGTGGCCGTCTGGTTTTCTGCCGGCTTCAAATTGCTGCGGCTGATAGGGTGGCCAGCCTCTTTGTTTCCCAACACGATTCATTTGCGCTGCATATAAAGGATAATATTCTTCTGCTGTCTGTTTGCTGTTCTCACCAAAAAAAGAAT
>DASVSM010000361.1:0-3137 GCA_036388115.1 Flavisolibacter sp. | reverse complement strand
TTTGAAAAAACATTTGCCCGTAAGCTGCAACAGTCAGATTATTATTTCAACCCGCAGATCGGCTTTTTATCACTTAACCAGCAACTGCAGCCGGACGAAGTGCTGGGTGTAGCATTCCAGTACACATTCAATGGCAGGGTGTACCAGGTGGGTGAGTTCTCGCAGGATGTACCGCCGGACAGCAGCGGTAATGCCACAAGAGTTTTGTTCCTGAAATTATTGAAGGCCACCTCGCAGCGGCCTAATCTTCCTTTATGGGAGCTGATGATGAAGAACGTTTACAGCGTAGGATATGGCCAGTTGGAAGAAAACGGTTTCGATTTGCAGGTTACCTACGAAGAGCCAAGCAGGGGCGACAAACGTTACCTGCCGGAAGCCGACATCCGTTCACAATACAGCGGGGTGCCTATTCTTCAACTGGTGAACCTTGACCGGCTGAATAACCAACGGGATCCAATGCCCGATGGCCGGTTTGACTACCTGACCAACTATACGGTCATTCCTTCGCAGAGCCGGGTGATCTTCCCTGTGCTGGAGCCATTTGGTAAAGACCTGGAATATGTTTATCCGGATTCAGTCACAGCATCCAAATATTTATTTTACCCGCTTTACGATACCATCAAAGCCATTGCCTCTAACTATGCCAACCTCAATCGCTTCAAGATCGTTGGCCGTTCCAAATCCACATCAACCGGCGATTATCAATTAGGCTTCAACATCCCAAAAGGTTCCGTCACAGTTACCGCCGGCGGACAAATTTTGCAGGAAGGGATCGATTACGAGATCAACTACGACCTGGGTTCGTTGCGTATCATCAACCAGGCCATTATTAACGCTAACCTGCCGGTGCAGATTGGGTATGAGAACAACGCCACGTTTGGCCTGCAGCAGAAAAATTTCATGGCACTACGCCTCGACTATCTATATAATAAGAAACTGACGCTTGGTGCCTCGATGGTGCGGCTGGGCGAACGTCCCTTCTTTGTAAAACAATCGTATGGCGAAGACCCGATCCGTAACACGATGTATGGCCTGGACTTCGACTACCGCAGCGATTTTCCAAAACTCACCAAGTGGCTGAACAAGCTTCCTTTTTATTCTACCAAGGCCATGTCGTCTATTACTGCTTATGGCGAAGCTGCTGTGCTGGATCCCGGTCACGCCAAAGAAGTCGACTTTGGAGAAGGGGGCGTAGCTTTTGTAGATGATTTTGAAGGAACCCGCAGTTCAATTGATCTTCGTTTTCCGCTTATTAGTTGGACGATGGCTTCTGTGCCGCAAATGTTTCCTGAGTCATCATTGAAAGATGATCTTCGTAGTGGTTACAACCGCGCAAAACTTGCCTGGTACAACATTGAGCCGGTGTTGCAGGAAAAGAACAATTCCAGCAACCCTTTGCAACGTGAATTGACCGAGCTTTCAAAACCGGAAACAAGACGGGTGTTGCAATCGGAAATCTTCCCTAACCGCACACCTGATTTTGGACAGGGCATCATCAATACATTTGATCTTGCCTATTACCCAAAAGAAAAAGGGCCCTATAATTTTCAATACGATGTGGACCCGGCAACCGGGCAGTTAAAACAACCGAAGGCTGCTTGGGGTGGTTTGATGCGCAACGTGGACCAGACCGATTTTGAAACCGGCAATATCGAGTTCATTGAATTCTGGCTGCTCGATCCGTTTACCCGCCGTCCCAACAGCACCGGTGGCGAATTGTATTTTAACCTGGGTAATATCTCCGAAGATATTTTGCGTGATGGCAAACGCCAGTACGAAAACGGGTTGCCTACTCCAACGCAGACAACAATACCTATTGACGAAAGCAACCTGGCAAAAACGCCCCGCAATCCTATTCAAGTGACCAATGCATTCAGCAATGATCCGGCCGACCGCCCCTTTCAGGATGTGGGTTATGACGGCATGCCGGATACGGCCGAAAGAAGAAAATACACACCGTACCTGAACCAACTGGCCTCCGTTGTTGGTACTTCCTCCCCGGCATACCAAAGTGCCACGGCTGATCCTTCGGCAGATAACTTCAAGGGTTACCGTGATCCTTCATTTTCAGCCACAACCGGAATCCTGGAGAGATACAAGAACATCAACAACCCGCATGGCAATTCACCCATTGCAACGGCGAAAGACGAATTTACCAATGCATTCACGCTGTACCCCGACCAGGAAGAGTTGAACCGCGATAATACATTGAACGAAGTAGAAGAATATTTCCAGTACCGTGTTGATATAAAGCCAAACATGCAGGTGGGCACCAATTACATTACCGACAGGCGCAGGGTACGGGTGCAACTGGCAAATAATACCTCCCGCGACGAAACATGGTACCTGTTCCGGATCCCTATCAAGGAATATCAATCCAAGGTGGGTAACATTCCTGATTTTAAATCCATCCGTTTTATCCGGATGTTCGTCACCAATTTTGACGACACGGCGGTATTACGTTTTGCCAAGCTTGAGCTGGTGAGAAATCAATGGCGCAAACTGCAGTACGAAGTAAATACAGCAGGTAATGTAACGCCATTGCCTACCAATGATCCGGTAAAGGTTGATGTGCTTGCCGTGAACATCGAGGAAAACGACCGCCGCCAGCCGATTCCTTATGTACAGCCTCCCGGCATTGAGCGCCAGCAACAGATCAGCAATAACAACGTGTCGTTATTGCTGAACGAGCAATCCCTGAGCTTAAAAGTTTGCGACCTCTTTAAAAAACAAGCCCGTGGTGTGTTTAAAGCCATGAACCTTGATCTGCGCCAGTACGGGCGGCTCTCGATGTTTATTCATGCCGAATCGTCAAATGCACCGGGCTCCGACCTGAATGCGGGCGACCTGAATGCGGTTGTCCGTATCGGTAACGATTATACCACCAATTATTACGAGATCAGGATTCCGTTAAAGTCCACTCCATGGGGGTCATCCGACTCACTGGCTATCTGGCCCGCAGAAAACAACCTGGATTTCGATCTGAAGCTTCTCACCGAACTGAAATTAAGACGCAACAGCAACGGGCAGTCGCCTTCCACCTATTATTCAGAGATGATTGACGGGAAACAGTTTGCCATTATTGGTAATCCAAACCTTGGTGAAGTGCGTGGAATGTTTCTGGGGGTTGAGAATGC
>DASVSM010000360.1:0-7072 GCA_036388115.1 Flavisolibacter sp. | reverse complement strand
TGGTTTGGCGAATCAGTTGCAGCAAATTTTAATACCTATCGCGGCACCACGCAAATGCTCACCAATAGTTTTAATGTACCCACCTCCTTTCATAAAGGCGATGGTGTGAAGCCCTATGTTTCTTTACTGGCAGAATACCGTCCGGGTAAGGTTTGGGGTGGCATGCTCAATGTAGCATTCAACAACAGGGGCGGCAAATTTGACAGTGTGATGGCACCTTGCAATTGCCCGGCGCAATTGTCCACTAACCTTAGTTATATCAGTATCGAACCTAGCATACGGATTGCGCCTTTTTCTTCTGCCTTTTATTTATTTGCGGGGCCAACAGTCAGCATCAACATTGCCAAATCATTTACTTACTTACAGGATAAGCAGGCAGATAGAAGAGGAGAGTGGAGCGATATACGCAAGACCGTTTTTTCTGCGCAGGCAGGCGCCGGTATAGATATTCCACTTTCTTCACCGGCAAGCACCACCCAGTTCAACCTTTCACCATTTGTTTCTTTTCAAACTGATCTTGGACAGTCGGCACGTACGATAGAGTCATGGTCCATATATACTGTTCGTACAGGCATTGCGCTGAAGTTTGGTACTGGTCGTAATGCAGCACCGGTAAGAGCAGTAATTGATCCATATGTTCCTGCCGAAAAAGAAGTGCAGTTTTCTGTAAGGGCACCCAAAGTAGTGCCAGTAAACAGGCCTGTAAAAGAAACCTTCCCGCTTCGCAACACGGTTTTCTTTGACCTTAAGTCATTGCAAATACCTGCCCGCTATGTTCAGTTAAACGCAGCAGCGGCAAAATCTTTTAAGGAAGAACAATTACAGGAAGGCCAGCCCCAGAATTTGAACAATGGTCGTTCAGCAAGACAACTTGCCGTGTACCATAACATTTTAAATATTATAGGCGATCGTTTAAGAGAGAATTCAAATAGTACTATCACGCTGGTTGGTGCATCTGATAAAAACCCAACGGAAGGCAAGGTGATGGCTGAAAACATCAAGCAGTATTTAGTCAATGGCTTTGGTATTGACGCTTCAAGAATAACTACCGAAGGAAGAGATAAACCTTTGGTCCCATCGGAACAAGTAGGTGCAACAAAAGAACTCGCTTTGTTACGGGAAGGCGATCGTCGTGTAGATATTGTTAGTACCTCTCCGGAATTATTAATGCAGGTTGGTGGAAGCACATCTCCTTTCCTGAGACCTGTACAAATAAAAGCAGTCCAACAGGATCCGTTGGACAGCCATGTAATTTTTAATGCAGGTGGCGCCAGCGATTTGCTTTCATCATGGACAGTTAGCGTGAAAGACGAACAGGGCGGGGTACAGCATTTCGGTCCGTACACAACCGATAAGGCTTCCATCTCCGGAAAAACTATTTTGGGAAACAACACGCAGGGCAACTATCAGATTGTCATGTCGGGCCAAACAAAAAGCGGCCGTTCTATTACAAAGGAAAGTTCAGTTAGCCTGATAAAGGCAGCAACGCCATCACAGGAAGGATTACGCTACAGCATCCTTTTTGATTTTGACAAATCGAAATCAATTGCGGCTTATGAAACCTTTCTTACCGATGTGGTAACGCCTCTTATTGCGGCCAACAGCACGGTCATTGTACATGGTCATACAGATATTATTGGTGATGAAAAATACAATCACACCTTATCGCATGACAGGGCTACAGGCACGCAGGTTATCCTTCAAAAAGTGCTTGCTGCCAAAGGGATCAAAGGGGTTAAGTTTGAAACGAATGGTTATGGCGAACAAGCTGAAGCGGCTCCGTTCGAAAATGGCCTTCCTGAAGAACGCTTTTATAACAGAACGGTGATCATAGATATTGTGGCTGGCAAATAGCGACCTATCTGGAAGCAACAGCAACAAAATCTTTTTTCAACGCTTAGCTCTGTGGCTGTCGGACAGGCAAAAAATCATCGCTTTTTCCCGTCGTCATTATTAAGCCTGTTGTGTAATGTTCACCGCTCCCGCATAGATCAATTTCTCTCAATGGTTGTAATATCGTTCATTGGTTGATTTAGGCAGGGATGAGGGTTGATGGTACACAACAGGCTTTCCTGTTTTGAATACTTTAGAAAGTATAGCATGAAATCACATTCCGCCTAACCAATTGATTGCACCGTGCAAAATAGATTGAATGCATATCCATTCATTTCTACAACTGCTGATTTGATAGTTTCAGATCCGGGTCGAAGTAAAATAGGTAGTCTGGTTTTTAAAGGACATTTTCCCACCAAGCATTGATACCGAAAGCATTCGCCATTATAAAGAAGACAAAAAGGATTAGGGCGCAGCACGCTGACAATATAAATCAACTAATCATCTAAGTTTTTAGTGATGTCTGTTGTTTTATTTTTTTGAAACGATAGAAGGTTATTATTCTTTTCCAGGTTATACTTTTTTAGTAGCCTGGCATGGGTAAACTTCAACAGTTTGGTTTTCATGTAAATCTCTTTCACCTTTCCAAATGGCATGTGTGTTCGAATGCTTGATTTAAAGAAGGCCTCCCTTTCTGTTATGAGCGCTTCAAGGGATATCAATTTGGCTTCTAAATTTTGTTCGGACATGAAAAAGGTTTTTTGTGGTGGGAAAAACCTACTAGTCTTTTTATGGAAGAGAGAAAACAAAGCACCGTCTTTCAGGCGCAGCATCTTACAGTTGTTGGCTCAGATCATGAGTGGGGCTAATAGCTCTTCAGTAAAACTACTGGTTAATATTTCCCTTACGTCAATTAATCGCTCAGGCTGGTTATTGTGTAGCTTAACTGAATAAGTTGGCAACTATTAACGGATAGAACGGAAGATGCTACTTCGTTACCGAATAAATAAAAACTGCCTTTTCCAAAGGAGTCTTACTCTACCTCAGTTACAATCGATTTGAATTGAGTTTTTGCAATCACCATCTGGTAATCATCAAGTGTACATTGATACTGCAGCGAAGCAACATTTGGGTTTGAAAAAGTGATTTGATTTCCTTTTAAAAAATTACCAAAAAGTTCAAACTGCACCTTATTGGCTAACTGAATGAATACATTCGTTTTACTCATATCGCTTATGCGCAATAGTTAGGCCGCTTACTTCCATCTGACAAAAAATGCAACTTCTTTAGGCTTTGATTTATCTATATTGAAGCTGAGCAACTCCTTAACACCAATGCTGGTTAAAGAAGCTTAGATTACACTGTTGCCGGTAATTCTAACGGCAGGTCAATCAGCTACATGTCAAATCCCCGAGAGGTTGTGAACGACAATCAGAATCTTACAACCTTCTTACCTGTCAACCGGAAGATCCTGCTTGATACACTAATAAAACATGAAACACTCACTGAAGATGATATTGCAAAAGAGGAGAACCTTGGCGTTGTTCCTAATAAAGAACAATTGGGCTTTCTGTTAAATGAATTAAATTTAAGTGGACATATTCAAGTGCTTTCGGGGGCGGAACCAATTACCTATAGCATTACACAAAAGGGTATTGATGAAGGAAGAAGACTGGAAATAAGCAATGAATAGTTTTGTCTTTGCATATTCGTTCGTTTCATCAGTTGAATGCAATATTTATTTCTTCTCTACAAGCCAGGCATTCACACCAATGCCGTTTTAAATGGGCCTCCATTATATCATTGTCCGTTGATCATCCATTTTCCTCCACCGGGGAAGCTACCACAATCCAACTTCTTTCGAAAAGCCTGAACACAGGCAAATAGTTTTTATCAACAACCAGGGTGCAGCAGTTTGTTTCCGTTAGCACCAGGTTTAAAATGAGCGATTTTGAACATAACCATTCAGCGGAATCTAGATGGCGCCGGAGATGCTGCGGTATTCATTGGGAGGTTTTTTAAAGAACTCTTGTCGCTTCCCTTTGAAGGGAAAGAATTTATGCGACAATGTTTTGCCATCGGCTATAAATCTTTACCACTTGTTGGGATAACTGGTTTTATCATGGGGCTTGTGCTCACCATCCAGTCGCGGCCTACATTGGCGGAATTTGGCGCAGAGTCATGGCTTCCGGGAATGGTGGCGCTTTCGCTTATACGCGAAATAGCACCAGTGATCACGGGATTGATCTGCGCCGGTAAAATTGCTTCCGGTATTGGTGCAGAACTAGGCTCCATGAAAGTAACAGAGCAAATCGATGCGATGGAAGTATCCGGGATCAATCCTTTTAAATACCTGGTGGTTACCAGGATACTGGCTACAACTTTAATGGTACCCCTATTAGTGGTGTTTGCGGATGGTGTGGGAATAATGGGTGGGTTTGTAGGAATTAATATTCATAGCGATGTCAATATGGTTCGTTATGCTTCACAGGTATTGGAATCGCTTGATTTTATTGACATCCTTCCGGCCACAATTAAAACCTTCTTCTTCGGCTTCTTTATTGGAATGATTGGTTGTTTCAAAGGTTTTAATGCTGCCAATGGAACGGAAAGCGTAGGCAAGGCAGCGAATGCGGCAGTGATCGTAGCCTCCTTATCCATATTTATCATCGACATGCTGGCCGTGCAGGTCACAGACCTCTTTTATTAATACGTATGACACCGGAAACAACAGGGCTGAATCGAACACAAACAACAACGATTGTTCCACCCGTGATCAATGTGAAAGGCCTGTGTAAATCATTTGGTCCAAAGAACCAGGTATTGAAAGGTGTTGACCTGGCTGTAAAAAGAGGTGAGAATCTTGTGGTGCTCGGTAAGTCAGGTTCAGGGAAATCCATCACCATTAAATGCATGGTGGGCTTGATACGCCCAGATAAAGGCGAGATTCGTCTTTTTGATACAGACATCGCAACAGTAACCCCGAAAGAGTTAAACAGCCTCCGGATAAAAGTCGGCTTCCTGTTTCAGAATGCAGCTTTGTATGACTCCATGACGGTGAGAGAGAACCTTGAATTTCCGTTGCGACGTCACTCAAAAAAGCTGTCAGATAAAGAAGTAGAACAGGCTATAATAGAAACATTGGAAAGTGTTGGTCTGGCAGCGGCTATTGATAAAATGCCTTCTGAGCTATCCGGCGGTATGCGCAAAAGAATAGGGCTGGCCCGCACCCTTATTTTAAAGCCTGAGATCATTTTATATGATGAACCAACGACTGGTCTTGATACCATCACATCCCGGGAAATCAGTGAACTGATACTGGATGTACAGGAGAAATATAAAACTACAGCCGTTATTATTACACACGACATGGCCTGCGCAAAGCTCACGGGTGACAGGCTGGTGATTCTAAAGGATGGTGTGATGGTAGCGGAAGGGACTTATGATGAATTGGAACAAAGCAATGATGAGTGGATCAGGTCCTTTTTTATTTAATGTGTTCAAAAAAAATTTATGAGTAAAGAACGCGGTTCAAATTGGAAACTAGGATTGTTTGTGATCATCGGGCTGGTACTGTTTGCCGGTACAATCTATTTTGTAGGAAAACAGAAAAACCTGTTTGGTTCAACCTTCCATTTAGTTGCTCACTTCAAATCGGCTGGTGGTTTGAAAGAAGGCAATAATGTCCGCTTCTCCGGTATCAATATTGGCAGCGTTAATTCTATTTTACTGACTGATACAATTGTTATCGTTGAACTGATGATCAGGAAAGAAGTGCAGGCTTTTATTAAGACTGATGCTACAGCTACCATTGGTTCTGATGGTCTGATGGGGGATAAGGTGCTCACCATCAACCCTGGCACCACCGCCACTGCTTTTGTAAAAGATGGCGACATCATCTTAACCAAAAAGCCAATTGACATGGATGATATTATGGCCAGCCTGAAAACAAATGTTGACAATGCGGCTATTATATCAACACAGTTGGCTGAGTTCACCTATAAAATGAATAACAGCAATGGGCTCCTGTCAAAAGTGATGGACGATGAAGCCTTTGCCAAAAGCCTGGAAACAACCCTGACCAACCTGCAGGGCAGCTCGGTACAATTCTCAAAGTTTGCTTTAATGATGAATAATGATAAGGGTGCGCTGGCAACGTTAATGACCGACCAAGGGCTGGCAAACAATATCAAACAAACCGTTGCCAACCTCCAGGCATCTTCCGATGAATTCATGCTGTTCAGTGCAAAAATGAATAACGACAAGGGCGCCTTATCCCGCCTGGTCACTGATGAAAAGATCGGCAACGCCGTGGACATGACACTAACCAACCTGCAAGGCGCCACACAAAAGCTTGATGAGAATATGCAGGCATTGCAAAGCAATTTCCTACTGCGAGGATTTTTTAAGAAAAAAGAAAAGGCAGAAGCAAAGCTTAAGGCCGATGCAAAGAAAGCCGCCGATGCTAAGATAAAAGCAGACAAGAAACTGTCAGTGGATGCGGATAAGGACCCTAAGCTGCTGCTTGTAAAAGACACTACAAGATCTTAAAAGATAGTGGCTGTTTTTACAATAACAACCTGTATTAGATATGTACCGGCCTTTGTTTTGTTGTTGCGTGTATTTGCTCAAAAGCTACACCTTAACACCAATACCAGACCCTAAGGTCTACATTACACTGTTGCCGGCCATTCTGCCGGCCGATAAATTAAAGCATGAGAAAAATTAGTTACAATGTTAGATTCGGGAAAGGTAAAATGATCCTGAACAAAAGCCTGGCTGTTACCTTACTGGCAGCTTTCTGTTTAGTTCTTTTTGCAGGATGCAGTACTGCAACACGTTCGCAAAAAGGAGCAGTGATAGGTGCAGCCGGTGGCGGCGCTGTAGGTGCTGTAATTGGTAAGATAGCCGGTAATACCGCTATGGGTGCAATTATTGGCGCAGCCGCAGGTGGCGTAACGGGTGCAGTGATAGGCAGGAATATGGATAAACAGGCCGAGGCCATTGCTAAAGAAATGAAAGACGCGGAAGTAATCAGGGAAGGAGAAGGGATCATCATCAGGTTTAATGAAAAAGTATTGTTTGCCTACGATCGTTCAGACCTGAACGCAACAGCAAAATTAAACCTTGATAAACTGAATGCCATTCTGATAAAATATCCTGAAACCAACATTACCATCATTGGCCATACGGACAGCAAAGGTTCAGATAGTTACAACCAAACGCTGTCGGAAACACG
>DASVSM010000359.1:0-4009 GCA_036388115.1 Flavisolibacter sp. | reverse complement strand
AAATTAGACAAGTACAAATTCACTACGCTTCAAAACCCGAACGGCATATTGTTTAACCCCGTAAGTGTAGCTGAATCGCTGACGGATTATGTGGAAGCAAAACAATTTTCAGAAACTGCCCTGTTTTATTATAACGAAGGGTGGCATAGCTGGAAACACCACAGTCGTTTTTCAGGGTTAACTGCAAATGAATCCCTGGCAAAGATCAATGAGGCTTTCACAAAAGCTCACCGGTTTTTAAAAGAAACGGATTATGTTTTCATTACCCTGGGATCGGCATGGGTTTACACCTTAACCGACAAAGCAACAAATGCAAAGCCGGGCTATGTAGCGGCCAATAATCACAAAGCGCCTGCCGATTGGTTTAACAGAAAACTAATGACCACCGAAGAAGTTCTGCGGGTATTGGATAATGTTATTCATCGCATTTTTCTGTTTAACCCCAAGGCGAAAATCATTTTCACAATAAGCCCTGTCCGTCATTTGCGCGAAGGGGTGGTAGAGAATAACCGCAGCAAGGCTGTTTTAATTCAGGCAGTTCATCACCTGGTTGATAAGTTTGATAAGCTATATTATTTTCCTGCTTATGAACTGGTGATTGATGATCTGCGTGACTACCGGTTTTATGCCGAGGACCTGGTTCATCCAAACTATTTTGCCACGCAATATGTTTGGGAGAAAATGGTTGGCGCCTGCATGGATGAAAAAACAAGAACACTGATGGAAGAGATACATTCTATCAACCTGGCCTTTCAACACAGGGCATTTAATCCAGGATCAACGCAGCATCAAAAATTCCTGCATTCATTCCTTCAAAAGACAAAAGGCTTGCAGGCTGCTCATCCTTATCTGGATTTTACCAAAGAAGTAGAATATTTCAGTAAGGAAATTATATAGAACCGATTCCCCTTGCTAAACACGGTCTTCTCCTCCGCCATAATTTCAATGCATCCGGTCGCCACGTACCTCCAATTTATGAATGATGCCGGCTTCATAAACAAGCCATTCTTTCCAGCGCCGGCGCACCTTTTCTTTGTCAACGTAAGTATCTGCCAGTTCAATAAACAAGGTGTAATGTCCCGCTTCACTCTCCATAAAGCGACGGTAAAACCGGCGCAGGTATTCATCGTTTAAGCCTTCGCTGAGTTGTTTAAAGCGTTCGCAGCTTCTTGCTTCAATCAACGCCATTAGGAGAAGCTGGTCTAAAAATCTGCCTTCTTCATCGCCTCCCTTCTGGCAATACTGGATGAGAGCATTCACGTATTCATCCTTGCGTTGCCTGCCAAGCCTTAAACCCCGTTTGCCTAGTTCAGCCAGAACAAGACGGAAATGACCCCATTCTTCCGTTACAATGGGTGCTAAGGCGGCTACCAGTTCAGCTTTGTCGCTGAACCGTTGTATGAGGGAGATACAGGCAATGGCTGCTTTTTGTTCGCAATAGGCATGGTCTGTCAACACATCTTCAAAGGACATGGCTGCGAGGTTGGCCCAGCGGGGGTCCGTGGGAAGTTGCAAGCCTAAAATTGCTTTCGTATCGCTGGATATTGCCGGATGGTGTTCAGTCATTATGCAAAAGTATATTTTAGCGGCAGGCTGAAACCGGTTCCGCTATTGGAATAATAAAAATACAGGCTTCATTTTCAAGGGCATCAGGCAATAATCATTTACAAATCTGCATATTTGCAGACCGGACAAAGTGGAGAAACTTCCCATGAACGTACTTGAATTATTCAAAGAAATCAGCACATTTGTTTTTGACATCGACGGCGTATTAACCGACGGTAATGTATTGCTGCTGGAGAATGGCCTGCAAGCAAGGACCATGAATATAAAAGATGGACTGGCACTGCAAATGGCCCTGAAGAACGGATATAAGGTGATTATCATCTCCGGTGGTTCTTCGGAGCCGGTGATCAGGAGATTGCAGTATTTGGGACTGGAAGAAATTCATCTGGGGCTGAAGGATAAGCTGAAATTTTTTGAAGGCCTGCGGGAGCAATATGGCCTCAGCTGGAAGGAGGTTTTATACATGGGCGATGACCTGCCTGATCTGCCGATGCTGGAAAAAGTTGGTCTATCTTGTTGCCCCAAAGATGCTGTGCAGGAAGTTCACGCCGCTTCCAAATATATTTCTTCCTTCAACGGAGGTACAGGAGCGGTAAGGGATGTAATTGAAAAAGTTTTGAAGCTGAACGGTCAATGGAATTATGTGCCGGATATTTCTTCACGATAAGATCATTTCATGAATTTAGTGAGTGCCTTTTTTCGTTTGGTTCGCTGGCCTAACCTGGTCTTTATTGCGTTAACACAGGCACTCTTTTATTTCTGTATTTATTTGCCCTTGTTTCAGCAGCCCCGTACGGGCAGGCTGGTTCTTCTCCTTCTGGCTTCTGTATTTATTGCTGCTGCCGGCTATATCATCAACGATTACTTTGACCTGAACATCGACCGGATCAACAAACCACAAAAAAACGTGGTAGATACGATGATCCATCGCCGGTGGGCTATTATGTGGCACCTGGTTTTGAGCTTTCTGGGTATCTGCTTAACTGCCCTGGCTGTTGGCTTGCACTATTGGTACCTGGTTCTGGGAAACATTGTTTGCGTGGCCCTTCTGTGGTTTTATTCCACTTCCTTCAAGCGGCAATTACTGATCGGCAATATTGTTATTTCATTGCTGACCGCATGGACGACCCTCGTTTTATTTTTTGCGTTTTCTGATCCGAGCAACGCCTTTAATACGACTAACGAGCAGTCGGTAAAATTTTTCCGCCTTGCCTTTTTATACGGTGGTTTTGCCTTTATTATTTCACTCGTAAGAGAAGCGATAAAGGACATAGAAGACATGGAAGGCGATGCGCGGTATGGCTGTAAAACATTACCCATCATAGTTGGCGTAAGAACAACGAAGATATATGCGGGTATCTGGATGGCCGTATTAATTGCGGCGCTGATTGTCCTCCAGTTCTATGTTTTACAGTTTGGGTGGTGGCCTTCCGTAGTCTATGCTACTGCTCTCGTCATCGGTCCGCTTTGCTACTCGTTGGTAAAACTCAGAAAGGCCGTCCGTGTAAAGGAGTTTGCCGCTTTGAGCAGCCTTACCAAATGGATTATGCTAACCGGTATTTTGTCGATGATCTTTTTCGCTTTTTATTTTTAAGCTATGGCAAAATATGTATTGGCTTCACAGTCGCCCCGCAGAAAACAATTGCTGGAATGGGCAGAAGTAGATTTTGAAATTATTGTTGAACCTACTGATGAAACGTATCCCGAAGAATTATCACCGCAGGACGTTGCTGTTCATATCGCCCAACAAAAAGCAGCAGCCGTAAGAAACAGGACAGAAAAGATCATCATTGCTGCCGATACGATTGTTGTGTTGGGAAAAGAGATCATCGGCAAGCCAAAAGACAGGGACGATGCCATTGCCATTTTAGAAAAGTTGAGCGGCCATCATCACAAAGTAATGACGGGGGTGGTCATCAATGGCAACGGCAAAGAGCTGTCTTTTGCCGACGTAACTGATGTGGAGTTCCATCCTCTAACAACAGCGCAATTGACCTTTTATGTTGATAAATACAAACCATACGACAAAGCCGGTGCGTATGCCATCCAGGAATGGATAGGAGTCGTAGGCATCAAATGCGTCAATGGTGATTTTTATAACGTCATGGGTTTACCCGTCAGCAGGGTAGTGCAGGCGCTGAAAGAATTTGAATAGACACGGCAACAAATAGTAATATTTGTTAACTTGTTGTATGACCGAAAAACTACTGCAATTTATCTGGGGCTTTGGTTATTACAACAGCTCCGATCTTCTCACAACTGATGGCGAACGCCTCACCATTCTTTTTCCAGGCAGCATCAATAAAAATCAGGGCCCTGATTTTACCGCCGCAAGAATTAAAATCGGTTCAACAACGTTTGCCGGCACCATTGAACTGCATACCAAAACTTCTGATTGGCGAAGGCACCAGCATCAGTACGACAGCCATTATAAAAATGTTAT
>DASVSM010000358.1:0-2791 GCA_036388115.1 Flavisolibacter sp. | reverse complement strand
AAAAGACGGTCAAAACCGAAGTGATGGTGATGACTATTCATTCGTCAACTATATGGGAGATAAAGGAATGGGAATTCAATCAATGCGCTCTACCATCAACCTACTTGAAGACAACCTGGATTTCAAAGTTCCCGTATATATTATTCAAGGCGATGCAGACCTCTTAACCCCAAAAGAAACGACAAAAAAATATTTCAACAGAATGAAAGCACCTGTAAAAAACTATTTTTTACTTCCGAAAGCTGCGCATGGATTTAATCTGCCTGTTTTAGAAACACTCTATAAAATTTGCAGGAGTGTAAAAACTTTATGAAAAAATAAGGCAGAGGAAACAATGCCTGTAACATGCGTTTTTACAAATGCTGAACGTTAGCCATGGAGTTTATAAATGTGATTACGGCCAACGAGTAATGAATGCAAAAGGCAGGGCAAGAACATTTAGCTACCCATTGCGCTTTCAGTTGCCGCAGTTGGAACATAAAATAGTCATCTGCGCCAGCTTTTCTGTTACGAACGGTCATTAGATCAATAACACAGCGCTTATCTTCAACGCATGAAAAAGCTTGTCCTTCTTATTGCTATTTATTTTTCCATCACGAATGCTTCAGCACAATCGGCACAAGACTCTGTAAAAGCGGTTATCACTAAAATGTTTGCTGCCATGAAAAACAGTGATGCGGCTTCATTGAAGGAATGTTTTTCTGACAGTGCTATACTTCAAACAATGACCCGTGCCGGGAAGATCCGTAACGAATCAATCACCAACTTTTTATCACAAATCGGGTCATTGCCGAAAGATTCGGCAGACGAAAGAATATCTTTTGAAACAGTGAAGGTTGACGATGGGCTGGCTATTGCCTGGACGCCGTACCAGTTTTACTATGCCGGAAAATTCAGCCATTGCGGGGTGAATTCATTTCAGCTTGTACGGCTCAATGGCTCCTGGAAAATCCAATACCTGATAGATACCCGAAGAAGAACGGGTTGTCAATAGGTAACTAAAAATCCGGGTGAATACCCGTATAAGTAGAAGGATTGATGGCTTTTAATTCTTTTTTGATAGCGGCAGAAACATCCAGTTTTTCAATAAAGTGGTGAATTGCCTTTTTATCAATTTTGTTATTACCTCTTGTCAGCTCTTTTAAAGCCTCATAAGGATTCGGATAAGCTTCGCGTCGAAGAATGGTTTGAATGGCCTCCGCAACAACTGCCCAGTTGTCTTCAAGATCCTGCTCCAGCTTTTCATAGTTCAGCACCAGTTTTCCGAGTCCTTTGTCTATGGATCTGAAAGCGATCATAAGGTGCGCAAACGGCACACCAATATTCCGCAATACTGTAGAATCGGTCAGGTCACGCTGCAGTCTTGAAATTGGCAGCTTTGCTGCAAGATGTTCTAACAGCGCATTTGCCATTCCCAGGTTTCCCTCGGCATTTTCGAAATCAATCGGATTAACCTTGTGGGGCATGGCCGACGAACCAACTTCACCTTTTTTTGTTTTCTGTTTGAAGTAATCCATCGAAACATACGTCCACATATCACGACAGAAATCAATGAGGATGTTGTTGATGCGCTTCATACTATCAAAGCTTGCAGCAAGGTTATCATAATGCTCAATTTGCGTAGTGAACTGAAGTCTTTGCAGGCCAAGTATGTCATCTAAAAATTCGTTTGCAAAACCAACCCAGTCCTTTTTTGGAAAAGCAATGGCATGTGCATTAAAGTTACCCGTGGCACCACCAAATTTGGCACTGACAGGAATATACAACGCCTGTTCAACTGCATTCTCGATACGCTCCACAAACACCATTATTTCCTTTCCCAGTTTGGTTGGACTGGCAGGCTGTCCGTGCGTTCGTGCAAGCATCGATACGTCCTTCCATTCCTCCGCCAGCAGTCTTAATGCACTATTCAGATTTAGTAGTGTGGGAAAATATTCAAATTCCAGTGCGTGTTTCCACGAAAGCGGTATTGCTGTATTGTTAATGTCCTGCGAGGTTAAACCAAAATGCACCCATTCCAATATTTTTTCTTCACCAACTGCCCTCAGTTTTTCTTTAATAAAATACTCAACTGCTTTTACATCATGGTTGGTAGTTTGCTCAATCACTTTAATAGCTTGTGCATCTTCTACACTAAATTCTTCTTTTATGCGGAAAAGTTCTTTTGCTGTTGCATCAACAAGCACGATCATTTTCTTTTGGGCGAGGAATAACAGATACTCTACTTCTACAAGCACCCGGTATTTGATTAGTCCGTATTCAGAAAAATACTCATCGAGGTGCTCCACCTGTTTTCTGTAACGTCCGTCAACAGGTGAAATAGCGGTAAGTGAACTTAGATCCATAAAGGGAAATTGTCGGTAAATGATCGTGTTAATCCCGCCGGAACAGGTTTGATCTGCGGCTATCTTTGCCCTTCAAAATTAGCGGATTTGAATAAGATAAGAGTGGGAGCTGTGAGCTATTTAAATACAAAGCCCCTGTTGTATGGAATAAAACATCACGAGGTTATCAATGACATTGAATTAATTGAAGATTATCCCGCCAACATTGCACAATTGTTAATCGACGATAAAATAGACGTTGGTCTTATACCGGTTGCAGCCACCAAACGGCTTTCCGAATGGCATATTGTAACAGATTATTGTATCGGTTGTGATGGGCCGGTGGCGTCTGTTTGCTTGTTTAGTGATACGCCGATGGAGCAGGTCAATAAAGTGTTACTGGACTATCAATCGCGAACGTCCGTTAACCTGGCGAAAATTTTACTGCGGGAGTATTGGGGAAAGGA
>DASVSM010000357.1:0-2187 GCA_036388115.1 Flavisolibacter sp. | reverse complement strand
CATAACAAAACAATGATAAAGAGCGGAGCAAGCGATTTTGTTTTCATTATTTGAGATCGGTTTTAGTGATCCGTTGAACCGGTAGTTTGTTAGTTGTTAAGAGTAATCAATATAGGATTGTTTTATTATCGGCGGTTTGCGTGTTCGACCCCTTCAGGGTCGTGCTCATTACCCTGTTCTTTTCCCACCGGTTTGCACCGGTGGCTACTCATATTTAACCCCTCCGGGGTTGCTTCTAAAGCGAATCCTGCTTCTCGATTGTCCTGATCTAAAGTGCAGGGTAGTTGATTACAACTCAATTGATAGGCTTTAGCCGAAATATCTTTTTTATTCTTACACATTACCAACTAATGCGAAGCACCGGCATCCTTTCGGCAATGGGAATATCCAACGATAACAAATTGCCAGCATAGCTAAACGATTGCTCTTTGCCATTCACCAAAACTTTTGCCGGCTTCAGCTTACTGTACGCTTTAAAGGTGCCACCTTCATATAAGGTCACTGCAACTGTCTTCGCTTTCCACTCTTCCTTTACAATGGTAGCGGGTGCATTGTATTTGTTCACCAAACCAAAGGCAGCAAAGCCATTCTTTACAGGCACCACGTATTGCAAGCCGTAACCCATTCTTGGCAGGGTTACATCAATCACTGTATTCCTTTTTGCCAGTTGAAAACGGCCGGAAAAATTTTCATATAAAGCAAAGTCTTCGCCCTGCAAACCATAAACATCCGAAGGCCTGAATGAGCCACTGACCTTGTCTGCATCTGCCACATTCAACAGGGCCAACAAGCCTGTGGTCCTTATTTTGGAATAAGTCTTAAATAATTTTGCTTCCTGCAACTGAAACAGGCAATCTTCTGTTGGCAACAAAGCCGTTTCGGAACGGATAGATCTGCCATCTGCAAACACGATCCTGTTCAGAATATCAAAATTTTGTTCACCGGGTTTATCGGTAAGATAAATGGGCCCGTTATTGATGGTTCTTGCAATGGCATGAAAAACTGCATTGGGATTATGCGACTGGAACATGTCATAATCCGGGTAGACCATTTGCGAAAAATAAAGGGAATTGTACACCGCCTGCAGTACATGTGCTGCCGCATTGCCCCGCTGCAGATCGTAGTTCTCTCCTTTTTCGTACGGAAAATAATCTTCCACCGCTCTTGCTACAGCCGATGTGCCGAAATTGAGATAGGCGTCGGCCGTCATGTCCATGCAATTAATGACTGCATCTGAAAAGTATTTATTGGCTGATTGATAAAGTGCCTGATGCATTTTTTCAGATAACTCAAAAACCGGGTAATTATTTACAGCCATCCTTTCGGCCACCAACTGGTTATCTACTTTGATAAAGTCAAAACCTTCACCTTTTAAATATTGATGCCAGGTATCATAAAACTGATAAAGATTATTCCCTTCAGGCTTCAAAAACGAATAGGTTTTCGCCGGAGAATTTTCAATGTCCACCCTTTCTTTTTGCGTCCATGAAAACAGCTTGTTGCCATACTGCCTACCAAACGGCGATGCCGCATCAATGCCGTTCCAGTAACCATTGAAGGCGTGCCATACCCCGGCATATTTTACACCGTATTGGCTCTTTAATTTTTGAACGAGCGGCTTGAACCCGGCCGGAAATTTTTTAGGATCGGGAAGCAAGGATTGCAGTTGCGAACCCTGGTGCTGAAACCAGCCATCATCCACCAGTACCCAGCCCAGGGGAAACTTTTTATCGGTGAATGTTTTTACGCCTTCAAGTATGTGTTCTTCATTCAGGTTCTTACCCATCTCAGATGAATTCCAGGTGCACCAGCCGATGTATTGCAAGGGCTCCGGCAAGGTTTTCTTTGACACGTTGTTTTCAGTTTTGCCCATTGTTTGCAAAGCCGTGCGGTAAATATGGCCGAATAATTCAAAAGGGTCTTTGCCGAAAGCAATGGCCATGGAAGGAACCTCTTTGCTTATGTTGATGGCATAGCTGACTGCTTTGCTGCCCCATTTGCCGCCTTCACTACCCAGCGTTGTTCTGAAACCATGGCCGCTTAAGGGCACGGCCGCACCATATAAGCCGTCGTCGTATTGCCAGTAAAAAAATTGTACATCCCAACTCTCCATCTTCGTTGCATCGGAAACAGGAACGGGCTTGGTCCAACTGTTCCAGGGCTTGTAGCGCCAGATGGCAACGCCTT
>DASVSM010000356.1:0-4025 GCA_036388115.1 Flavisolibacter sp. | reverse complement strand
ACAGTTCTCCACAAATGGAAGTAGGATCAGTGGGGCAATCGCCAGTTGTGTTTCCCCTTGCGGGAATTCAACATGCACATCCAACTCGTTTCCGTAACGGGATTTTTCCAAAGCAATGTATTCCTGCAGCATCTTTATCTCGCGGCTAAGTGGAACGAGAGGATGGTTGCATTCGTAAAGAATGTAACGAAGCAGTTGTGACAACCCCATGATCATGCCGGCAGCGGCAGGTGAGCTAACCTGGGTATTGGAATAGATGTTATTTAATGTATTGAAAAGAAAATGCGGATGTACTTGTGCTTTTAAAAGCTGCAATTGCGAAGAAAGATTTTCTTTTTGCAATTGCAGGTTACGCTGCTCCTTTACATACCAGTATTTCGAAAGTTTGATAGCCGCAGCAATGCCACCCACTGTAATGCCGCCCCGCAAGCCTGCGAGTAATCCCAGGTAAAAATTGAGTTCATAAAGGTGAACCTGGTAAGTTTGTTTTCCTATAATGAGGGTACGTATCGGCGTTAAAAGAAAAAGGCCGATCGACGTCGAGATGGCAGCTGTTAACAGAAACATACACAAGACGGTCATTACAGTTTCCAAATATTTTCCTTCTAATAAAAGCTTTGGAACAACAAAGTATACCAGGGAATAAGAAAGGAACATGTGCGGAATCAGATAAAAAAAAGCTTCGATAGCTGAAACCGGAAGCCGCTGGTAATAACTGATGTTCAAGATGCCGGCTGAAAAAGAGTAAATAATGCTGGAAAACACCCACCAGCTGGCCCAGAAAAGTAAGTGCCGCCGTACACGGTAATAAGGTTTATCGGAAAATATAAAAGGATAGTTTTCCATTTCTGCACTACAAATTTACAGCCCTAAGGTTCAAGGTAGATGCTGGCGTCGGTTGTCGTCGCCAGAAAGTGTGGTTTTGTCGACAAACAAAAAAAGTCCCGTCTTCGACAAGACAGGACGGCTTATTTATGCTTAAGAAAAACTTATTGCTGCAAATGCTGGGTTATCAGGTCGGTTTGATTGGCAGCCCATGTGCCTTTCTCATGGCGGTTGATTGCTTCTTCCAGTGCTGCCTTCAGGCCAAGCAGTGTTTTTTTGCGGTTGAGTTTCAGTTTCTGGTCCCTGATCTCCTCCCGATACACCAGGATATTTTCGTTGCTATAGAAATAGACGATTGCATTCTCGGGCGTTTTTTTGCTGGACTCAACAACCCAGTAGCCTTTTTCAGAAACCCATTTTGGTACTTTGTGTTTTTCTTCTTCCGGCTGGGCGTTGATGGTAGATGAAAAGAGAAACGAAAGTGCAGTTAGCAGTAAGGCGAGATAAGATTGTTTCATGTTGTTATGGTTTAGCGTGAAGAATTTTGCTTGATGATGTAAAACTAACGGGCAGGAGAGGGGTGCATTTTTAATGTGGACGGAATCGGCAAGGCATCATCCAGACGGATGGCGTGCGTCGATAAATCAATCGGACAAGGGTTCAAGCAGGTATATCTTTAAAAAGCAGGATTTTGTCGACGTCTAAAAATATCGATCCAGAAAGCCCTGCATTAAAAGAAGGTCTTTCGCTTCCAACTGGAGTCTTTCATTCGTAATAAATCGTATATATTTACGTTTAACCGGGAAGAACAAACTCACGCTTCACAACACCAAAAACCAACATGAGAGTTTTCTGTTTTTTAAGCAGTTGTTTACTGATTTGTAGTTTAAGCAGTGCACAATCTTTTCAAAAAGTGCCGCTTAAAACAATCATTGCAGAAGCACCCAATGATTTTGGTGCTTTTAAGGGAGAATTGAATACCGTTTCAGAAGACGATTCATTCTACTCCTCCACCGTCACCATCGAAGGAAGTAAGAATAACGAGATCAGCCAGTTGCCGGGCCGGTTAACACAGTACCATGCTTACATTGCCGATTCAGCCACAAAAAAAAGGGCTAAGAACCTGGTAGAAGAATGGAGGAGCAAAATAAAGGCTGCCTCGCCGGGTTATATAGAAGAAGCGCTTAACTCGACTTTCCAAAAAAGAACAACGACAGGGTATCGTTTCAGCAAAGTCATCTCGCGGGAATTATACAGTATTTCCATTGTTTACAGCAAGCGTGAAATTGATAGCTATTACTGGGTCTTGCTTACCATCACGCGGCAAGGCAAGGCTGTTCTTGACGATGAAGGCGGAAGCGAATAAGAAGATTTACCGTACCACCTCTCACATAATATCGCCTTCAAAAATTATCCATCGTGTTTTACTATCGGTTTACGAAAGCTTGATGGCACAAGTTCCGGCGCCGGTTGACCGGTGATGTGAGAAATTGCTGTTAGTACCCCAGGACCCTTGCTGCTGCCGGTTTCTCACATTGTGTATAAATAGCATAAAAGAAAACGCCTTTGATTGCATGGGCAGCTTGCTTAGCTTTATCCCGATAACCAATAACAATGCAAAAACTAAGTTTAAAGTTTTCGTCATTCCAGGAATTATCCTCCTTTGCCAGGCAGTTAAATGGTGGATACCTTATTAATACAAGCACACTTACCATAACGGCCACCTTACCTGACTTTCAGGCCAACCTTGCCATTGAGCTTTATGGAGCAACGCTGATTGAAACCAACGAACGGGTTTATAGCTACGATCCTATCTGATCCAAAGGCCAGCTATGCCATTTGCAGATGAAAAAGGAAGATAACCGGCAGCTAATAATGGAGCGAAATCTTTTGGAGATAGGGTTCCAGGTTATCGGTTGACCGGAAGGGGATTAGCTGACTGATAAAATTAAGTTTTGCGTTGTAGTAGACCTCAATGTAAAAGTCATTGAGCTGAAATAATAATACTTTAAACTTGTTTTCTTCTCTGCCTGCAATGCAAACAGCTTTTTGGGTAGCATCAAGCCGGCCCTCATAATTCAATTGATCAAATTCTTCTAAAGTCATAACCGGTGCGTTAAAAGTCAGGAAAGTTGTACGATAATTCTTCTAAGACAGTTGGTTTCCATGCGTGGATAACTGGTTAATCCTGCGACCGGTTTTAAAGGGAAATGGATAACATTGAGAGCGATAAAGTAAGGAAACAAAACCGAGAATTGCAAACACCATTTCGAAAGTGTCGTACTTCTTGACGTTGATTAATAAAAGATGCACAGATTTACACGCTGATTTATTAAGTGGCATTGCCTTTGAAACAGAAGAGCTAAAGAACTACTTTATGGCAACTTCCAATCAAATGCCCCAAAGCGGGGAACAAGTCAATCAACCTTTTGAAACTGACTCGCAAAAGCTAACCAACCGTCATTTGGCTGATCCCAACCATGTGATTTCTGATGAGGAATTTCAAAGTATCCGCGTAGGAATGACGCCGCCTCCTGATGACGCCACCCAGCAAGCTGTCAGTGAATTTGAAGACAAAATAGCTGATAAGAAATCTGACAGCGATAATGATATTATCCCCGGCGCACAAAAATCTACTCCTTGGGATGTTATTGATTGATGTAATTGTGGATAAACTGTGCGTCGTAACATTCCGGTAACATTGGGTTCATGTTTCGTTAATATACGGCTAACATACAGGTAACATTGGCGAGGTTGCTTTGCAGCAAATTACAGAGCTGATGTCACTGCGACTTCTCGTTACAATTCTTTACTTATTTATATTCTCTGCTGCTTTCTCTCAATCCATCCGGCTAACCGGAAAAGTTACCAACGAAAAAAACGAGCCAATTGCGGGAGTAACGGTTTCAATTACAGGCGGAGGTGGCACCACCTCAGGTATTGACGGCGTATTTAGTTTAAACCTTATTGCGGGCAATAAATACGAAATTAGTTTTTCCGCCGTTGGGTATTCGCCGAAAGCCATTGGAGATGTAGAAGTAGGAACAAAGGGAGCAAATGAGTTGAATGTTGTTTTGCAAACAGCGCCCAAGGATTTATCGAATATAGTTGTCAGTGCCACCCGGTCAACGGCCCGCCGCGAATCCGTCAATTCGATCATCGCTTTTCAGAAAAATACCAATACGGTAGCTTCTGTTATT
>DASVSM010000355.1:0-3398 GCA_036388115.1 Flavisolibacter sp. | reverse complement strand
CGTGTATGTTGTCAACACCGTCCATCTCTTTTTCCTCTTCCGGCCGGCGCATTGTAGCAATCACATTCCACCCTTTCCTGGAAAAATATTTAGCCGTGGCTTTACCAACTCCTGACGCGGCGCCAGTAATTAGAACTGTTTTGCTCATGTTATTATCTTTCAAATTTTTGAAAATATAGTACAGGCCTTCATGAATTTCAGGGAAGAATAAAAAGCTACTCTTAGCGCCCAAGGCTATTAACAGAAGTAGCTTTTTATTACTCCTCTTTATTTCAACCTTATGCCAATACAGCCTTTTGCATGTTTTTAGTTTTGGCTGCTACTTTGCGATCTAAAAAGTCTTTTATTGTTGCACTAATTTCGTCTCCAAAACTTTCCAGGGCAAAATGTCCTGTGTCGTAAAGGTGATACTCCAGGTTTTTTACATCTTTCTTAAACGCTTCGGCACCACTGACAGGAAAGATGAAATCGTTCTTCCCATACACGATCAACATTTCCGGATTGTTTGCCCGCAAGTACGCCTGCCATTTCGGGTACTGAGTTACATTATTCCGGTAGTCATAAAACAGCGCAATTTGTATATCGTCATTTTCAGGGCGAAGAAGGTGCCTCAGGTCGATTTCCCAATTGTCGGGGGATACAACACCTGGGTCTGGAACGCTGTGTGTATACTGCCATTTCAAGCCCTCAACATTATGAAATGTTCGTAGCGTTTTTATGGCTTCCTGGTCGTTGCGGTCTTTCCAAAGTGCTTTGATCGGATCCCAAAATGTTTCCAGGCCCTCTTCATAGCAACAGCCGTTTTGTACAATTATGCTTTCTACCCGTTCCGGATATTTCGATGCGAGGGTCCATCCCACCGGGGCACCGTAATCCATCAGGTAAAGGCTATACGTTTCAACCTTCAAATGCGTGAGCAACTCCTCTACAATGGCAGCATAGTTTGCAAAGCTGTAATCAAAATCTGCCATTGGCGGTTGCTCGCTTCTGCCGTATCCGGGATAATCAGGAGCAATCAGGTGATAACGATCAGATAAATGGTTCATCAGATTCCGGTACATGTGCGATGATGTCGGATACCCGTGCAGCAGCAAGAGCGTAGGTGCATCTGCAGGTCCCGCTTCCCTGTAAAATACCTCCATCCCTTTAATAGTTGCTGTGTGGTAATGCGTCTTGTTTTTCATTTTTGTTGTTTTAATTGGTAAAAAATAAATGTGATCACTTTGATTTTGTTTGAGGAACTAGGTCTCTTTTGTCCTGTGCTTCCGTCGAAGTATGCTTCCTGAAGATGCCACTGATCATCAAAGGCTTCCCTTGTTTTTGTCTGATCATAATATTTGGTGCAGAAAGCAAAGGGTGCGCTGTTGCGGGTATCAACTTCTAACTGGTTTAATCGGTTCTACGCTGGAAACCGAATACATTGTTCCCTTATACGCTAAGACCCGGACGTTGTCAAGAACCTTTGTATAAGCCTCCTGAAACAGGGCACTTTTCAAGTGTGTATTTATCACTTCACGATCGGTCCATCCCTCTGCCAGGTGACATAGGTTTTTATCTACCAGGTCAAAGGAGAAGGTATAAAAAAGACAACCCGGGATTGCCTGTGTCTTCTTAATGTGTGGACGGACCGCATCAGCAAAGAGTTGAACATCATCAGGATGAATAGTATAGGTACTGTTGACGACAAAGCTGGCTTCGGAAGTACTCATGTTGTATTGTGTTCATGTGTAAAATTGACAGCTATCAGCAAGTGAATTTTTACGGGTACGAACAGAAGCAGTATGTGAAGACTAATCTGAATAGCTGGGATGTTGACCCGATATAGATGACCTGTATTATTAACACATGTTGTCGGAATGTTTACATGCAAGCGTTGGATACTGACTGAACCAGGATGGTTTCCATAGACCACATTCTGCAGATCAATTTGCTGGTCTATTTCTATGTTCACGCATTATATTTCTCCAGCCACCTGGTCTTAGACGCTGCTCTAACATTGATAAATTCAATGTCGGTGCCCTGGGCAATAGCATCGAGTGGATAACGCAAGGGGCGGGTACCATCTTCCATATTTACAAGAGCTAATACACCGTCGGCAATCACCTGTGGGTTCATATCAAATTCCTCCATTTTACCAAACAGTGCGGTGCCTACAGCGTTAAACATCTCGCTGGCAAGAGGTTCATATTCCTCGGAGATTTCGGGCTTATCTGCGATAAAACTTGGTTTGCTGCCATTGTTCATTTCCGTTGGATACACGCCGGGTTGAATGCTGACATTTTCAATACCAAACTGTGCCAGTTCAGCCTGCAACCCTTCAGTGATCGTTTCAACACCAAACTTTGAAGCCAGGTAAGGAATCATGAAGGGCATTGTGTGCCCGCTTGCCCCTGATGTAAGGTTGATGATCAACCCGCTTCTAGCCTTGCGCATAGAAGGCAATACTGCCTGGTATGTCCGGATGACACCGTAAAAGTTGACCTCAAACATCCGGCGTATCTGTTCAATGCTGTAAGCTTCAAGCAGACCAAAACCGGTCACACCCGCATTGTTAACCAGGACATCTATCTTTTTGTATTTAGAAATAGCCTGTTCAAAAGCTGCGCTCACAGATTCATCGCTGGTAACATCAATTTCAATTACCTCTACATTTGGCATTGCAGCGAGTTCTTCTGCAACAGCCCTGTTTTTTCCTTCTGTCCCACGCATACCTGCAACAATGCAATGTCCTGCCCGGGATAAGGTGATGGTCATGAGTTTTCCAAACCCTGTACTTGTTCCTGTGATAAAGATTATTTTACTCATTGTAAATTCATTTTAGATTAAAGAATGATTTTGATTCCTTCGTATGGATCTGATTGGCTGTTACCGTTCACAGAGTTTGTCATCTTAGTCACGGTTATTTATCCAGACCATTCACCTTGTTTGACCCAGGTACTTTTTAAGTTCGGCCCCGGCCTGAACAAATAATGATTTTGTTGCCGGCACGTCCGCCAGTCCATTCAACAGACCAAAATCATGAATCATTCCGTTGTACCTGATACTGGTAACTTTCACACCTGCTTCATCCAGCTTACGTCCATAAGCTTCCGCTTCATCTCGTAACACGTCATTTTCGGCCACCTGGATAAGCGCAGGCGGCAACCCTTTTAATTGTTCAATGCTGGCCTGAAGCGGTGATGCATATATATCTTTACGCTTTTTCGGGTCTTTAATGTACATGTTGTACATCCACTTCATCAGGGGAGTTGTCAGGAAACGGTCCTGCCCAAAAAGTTTATAAGATTCGGTTTCAAAGTCGGCGTCAACGATAGGCCACATCAAAATTTGCAGGCTAATTTTTGGCCCCCCCTTTTCTTTTGCTTTTAAGGTTGTTACCGCCGTCATGTTTCCTCCCA
>DASVSM010000354.1:0-5306 GCA_036388115.1 Flavisolibacter sp. | reverse complement strand
TCCTAATTCTTTCACCTTCCTGTTAACTTTAACCCTTCACTATAGGTATGAAACAATCCAATCGGGCAATTGTTTGTAATTTTGTACCGGTTCAGGATTTTTCTGACATATAGAACCTATCATTATCATGCAATTGTATTGTAACTCGCTTACGGAATATAAAAGATTGGTAACCCGTGAAGTAAAAGTTGGCGACCTTTTGCTCGGTAACAATCATCCAATTCGTCTTCAAACAATGACAACAACAGACACGATGGATACCATTGGAACTGTTGAGCAAACCATTCGTTGTATAGAGGCAGGCGCAGAGCTGGTGAGAATAACTGCACCAAGCAAAAAAGAAGCGGAAAATTTAAGAAATATCAAGGAAGTATTAATAAGGCGGGGTTACAATACTCCCCTCATCGCCGATATACATTTTACGCCAAACGCTGCTGAGATAGCCGCACGAATAATCGAAAAAGTGCGCGTTAACCCGGGTAATTATGTTGATAAAAAGAAGTTTGAATTCATCGACTATACCGATGCAGAATATGTCGAAGAGATAGACAGGATTCGTGAGCGATTTACGCCGCTTGTGAAAATTTGTCGTGAGTATGGAACTGCAATGCGTATCGGAACCAATCACGGTAGTTTGAGCGATCGCATCATGAGCCGTTATGGTGATACGCCAATGGGCATGGTAGAAAGTGCCATGGAGTTTCTGCGCATTGCCCGGAGTGAAAGCTATCACAACATTGTGCTGAGCATGAAAAGCTCCAATCCGCAGGTGATGGTGCAGGCTTACCGGCTGCTCATTAAAACCATGCATGACGAATTTGGTGAGATCTATCCTTTGCATCTTGGGGTGACCGAAGCGGGTGATGGTGAAGATGGCCGTATTAAAAGTGCAGTAGGCATTGGCACGTTGCTGGAGGATGGCATTGGCGATACCATTCGTGTATCATTGACAGAAGACCCTGAGTTGGAAATTCCGGTGTGTCGCGATCTGGTGAAGAGATATGTACATCAGCAATCGGCAAATGGCGATCGGCAACCAGAAATTCCGAAAATAGAAAAGCTGTTTTATTCTCCTTATGAATACAAGCGCAGAGAAACATTTGAGGTGTCGAATATTGGCGGACACCAGGTTCCAGTTGTAATTGCAGATTTGAGCAAGCTATCTTCAATCACCCCAAAAGATCTGCAAAGCATTGGTTATGCTTATGATGAAGCAACTGACAAATGGACGATAGGCGATACGGCGGCCGATTACGTTTTCACCGGGCACCGTCTTTTAAATTTTGCGCTGCCGGGAACACTGAAAGTGATTGTTTACCCTGCAACCTGGGAGCAGGCGTCCGACAAAGAAAAATATTTTCCCATTTACGATCAGAGGGCTTATGCAGAAGCAACGGGCAAAACTGCTCTTTGCAATTTTGTAATGATCGATTGCTACCCGGCAAATATTCCTTACCTGACAGATATGGAGTATCTCGATACCATTGGAAATGACCCAGCCGTTGTTCTTTGTCTGAGCAGCACGAACATAAACGCGGCGCAATCAGTGCGGCGCATGTTTATTGAATTAATGAACCGTAATATTAAAAACCCGGTTATCACCATTGTTGACAGCCACTGGCAAACTACGGATGAACACCTGATTCATTACGCAGCGGAGGCAGGTGCTTTATTGTTAGATGGCATGGGTGATGGTGTTTGTTTCGGCATGACATCGGAGAGCTATCAATCAGCAACGGGTAATCAGCAATCGGCCATTGCAACCGGTGGAAGAAACTATTCCCAATCAGGAACCGTAGAGCAATTCATCAACAATACTGCTTTCAGTATTTTACAAGCTACCCGTACACGCATTTCCAAAACAGAATACATCAGTTGTCCTTCCTGTGGGCGAACACTGTTTGATTTGCAGGAAACCACAGCAAAAATCCGGGCGGTGACCAATCATTTAAAAGGTGTGAAAATTGCCATTATGGGATGCATTGTAAACGGTCCCGGCGAAATGGCTGATGCCGATTTTGGTTATGTGGGCAGCGGTGTAGGAAAGATCACGCTTTACAAAGGAAAAGAAGTAGTGAAGCGCAATGTACCAAGCGAAGTAGCAGTGGATGAATTAATTAATTTGCTGAAAGAAAGTGATGCGTGGGTGGAGAGAGCGATTTGATACCTCTCTCTATCAATCAGTTTGTATTTTCTTTTTTTGCGGGTTCGGGAAGCAGTTTAAAATAGGTCGCCTTAAACCGGCTGTTTACCACTTCTCCCTGCACAGCCGCTTTTCTGATCTTGTTACAGAACCCATCATCAGCATGTGCATCGCCGTGCGAATCAATCTCCGTTCCATCTACAAAATAAGCTTTGCCATCTATGCGCACAGCCAGGCTGCAGCCTTTGCCTTTCAATCCTAATTTGCACTGTCCGCACGAAGCCTCAACAGTCAATAATTTTTTTGTTGAGCCGGGTTTGTTTTGCGCCGAAGCAAAACAAACAGTTAGCAGCAGAAAAGACGCCAGTACAATTTTCATAACAAGATGTGGCAAATCTATAGGCTTTATTTGGGATACTCTACTAATGTCCGGTTGATGCTTTGCAATTTGCCTGCAACAAAATTCAGGTGGATGTAATAAATCCTGTTGTCAGCGACTTTGGAGCCAAAGTACCACTGTCGTGAAGCCGCCATTCCGGTGTCAAAAGCCTTCGCTGCATCTTTGAAAAAAAGACTAAAACGCTGCAGTTGCTTACTGTGCTCCGGATGATTTCTTAAGGTTGCCAATTTGGCGCCAAGACTTGTAACAGCGTCGCCTGTCCTGATGGTGGAAGTCGGTACGAGACCATTGGGCCAGCGGCTTAATTTTTTCCCGTCATTGGTCCAGATCGCCTTCACTTTGTCATTTGCAAAGGACAGTTGAATGCCATTTTTGGTGCCTGTAGTTTCATCAAAATAAAGGGAAGTGTAAAGTGGGATTTTGTTTTCAATATCCTGCAGACTGGTAAAGACATTTCCTACTACGCCAATGATAGTGATCTGCCTTTCGTTTCGGATACTTTGCAGGGTGGTATAGATGCTTTCCGGTGTTTCACCAATGGAAAGGCCCCAGAACGTGCCAGTGGAAAGCGTATCAAGGCTAATAATTTTTGAAGCAACTGATGTTCCAAACGTTTCTGTCTCTACCTCCGGTTCAGTAGCAGGTTTTTTACAGCCAAACAGAACCATAAAGGCCAAACCGGAAATTAGAAAATTTTTCATTGCAGGTGGTTTTTGCTCTTGACAATGTTGTTCAAGATAGTGTTGCATACGTTCCCAATAAAATCCGTGTTAGATCGAAAATGAATTAACCCACCGTCTGTTGCCAAAACGCATGAATTTTCACTTCCAACCATAAACTGAAGCGGATTCGCCAGGGTTACAATGGCAATTGGCATCCGAACAAATTTCTTACCTTTCTTTTTCAATCAAAGCCATTATGCGTACTGCTATATTGCTGCTTATTGCCATCTGTTGCTTTACATCTTGTGCTAACAACAAAGAAGCGGAAAATAAACCGGCTGCGGTAAAAGGCAAAACCCTCAAGGCATTGCCGGTCTCGCCGGAAAAGGTAAAAGGAACGTACATCGGCGATTTCAAAGGCTCGCCCATTGCCATTACACTAAACTATGTAAGCGATAACCATGCGAGCGGCTACAACGTTCACAAGGGGTTAACCCGAAATATTAGTGGTACCATTGAAGCTACGCCTGCTGGTCTTCTTCGGCTGCAATTATCCGAGCCTGGTAACAACCAGTATGATGGTATGTTTTTACTGCTAATTGATACAATTTATTGGAGTGGTAGAGGAACATGGCAACCTTTTAAAAAAGGAGAAGCGGCAAACTTCAATCTTAAAAAGCAGACATTGAGCAACGAAGAAGACCAATATGGAATAACCTTCAACGATTCGCTTCAGAACTACATTACATTGAAGCCGGATGGCTCCTGCACCTATACTTATTTGACCGATACAACCAACACCGGCCAGGAAGTAACCATTCGGGGCAACTATACAAAAGAGAAAAAAACGGTGACGGTTTTCTGGCAGAAGAATGATGTGTTTCCGCAGAAAGCCGTGTTCAAACTGATTGAAACCAAGCCCAATATGGATGAAGATTACACAGAGAAATCATTGAAAGGCGAAGGCAGATTGTTTACCCAAATGTGGGATTGATGATGAAACTTATCAGGGCGGCGGGTATTGCTGTATGGTGTATAGGTCTTGCTGCGGCCATCTACTTAATGTTTCAGCTTTCCGTGCCTTACACTTCGTTACAAAAGAACATTGATTTTTTGGGAACCAAGCAAAACGTGTATCACATCGATTACTGGCGGTACTCGTTTTATGCGCATGTTTTTACTTCCATCTTTGTTTTGCCGGCGGGGTTTACACAGTTCAACAGTGCGTTTTTCAATAAAAGCTGGCATCGCAAACTTGGGATGATCTACATTCTTACCGTGCTTTTTATTTCAGCGCCTACAGGCTTTTTAATAGGCTTGCATGCTAATGGCGGATTGGCTTCAAAGGCAAGCTTTGTGTTGTTAAGCAGCTTATGGTTTGCCACCACATTGCTGGCTTTAACCAGTGCCAAAAAAAGAAGGTTTCTGGATCACGGCGAGTGGATGCTGTATAGTTATGCACTCACGCTTTCGGCTATCACGTTCCGGTTAATTGCTTTGGGTTTTGATGTCTTCGATATCCGCGTTCATCCACGTGAAGTATACGTAACAACCGCCTGGCTTAGCTGGGTGCCAAACATAATAATAGCCCACCTGATGATCAAGATGGGCTTTATTAAAAAGCTATTTGGAAACTACGGTAGAAGAAATTCAACCAACAGGAGATTGAATACAGTCAGAAGCCCAATAACCACAACCTACAAACAGTAAACCACCAACGTTTTATCCTTGCTGTGAGGTCACAAATTTTCCATTCGCGTTGATGGCATATTGGTGCGTCGTTACCAGTGAACGGCTGATCACTTTGTTGTTCTCAAAACCATTTTCATCTGTGCTTTTTTCGTAGGTGTTTTTGTATTCCTGTACCTGGAAACGGTTGTTGTTTTGTGCGGTGAACTCTTTGTAATTGTCATCATAATTTTTGGCGCCGCCTACCACCATCTTGTCTACCATCTTTCCTTTGGAATCAAACGAAGCAAGAATATAATACACCGGTGCCCCAATGGATTCATACGAACGGCAACCATATAAAACAACGCTGCATAATTCTGTCTGCATGATCCTGGACACATAAAAATATTCATTGCCTACATCCCGGCTG
>DASVSM010000353.1:0-7983 GCA_036388115.1 Flavisolibacter sp. | reverse complement strand
TTCTTTAACCAGCCGCCATTGGCATATTGGTAAAAATTATCTCCCGCTTTTACAGAAAGGTCCATATTGGCCGGATCGATGTAGCGTGGGTTCTTGTCGTCGGTAAAGGCTACTGCCGCCGTAGCCACCGCACCAATCGTTAGCACTTTTAAAAAAGCATTCATAGCATGTTTTTAAGGGGTACGAATTTACAAAACGAACCGCAGAACAAGCGAAGAAGGAATGATAAATGACGAAGAAGGCATTCCAATATAGTTTTACTTTAACGTTCGGGTTCCTTGTTCACCTGTTCGATATTCGATTAGATTTGTTTTTCATTCACACTTCCATGAGAATTTTTGCACTGACTATTTTTGCTATCATCACGCTTGCCTCCTGCAGCGTAACAAAGCAATTAGAAAAATCGGCGAAGAAAAATGTATTGCAGAGCGAAGCCTTGCAAACAGCGCATGTTGGTATTTCTGTTTTTGAACCGGTAACAGGAAAGTACTGGTTCAATCACCAGGGCGATAAATATTTTGTGCCGGCAAGCAATGCAAAGATACCTACGTGTTATGCAGCGATGAAGTATTTGGGAGATAGTTTGGTGGGATTGCGGTATAGTACAAGTCATGGCAGCAGAAACATTGTTGTACAGCCGGCAGGTGACCCGACCTTCCTGCACCCCGGATTTGGAAGGCAACCAGTGTTGAATTTTTTTAAGCGGGACACCACGGCAATCTTCATGGCTATTGATAATAATTGGAAAGAAGAGAGCCTCGGTTCTGGATGGTCATGGAATGATTATGTACAGGAGTATATGGCAGAAAGAAGTGTGTTCCCGATCTATGGAAATGTGATTCGTTTTTTTGGCCGAGAAGGTCGGCTTTCAATCATACCAAGAACGATAAATATTGATTATGGAGGTACTGCAGATGATATAGAAAGTCTTAATCTAAATTCTAATGAATACACATTTACCAGGCAGAGGCACCGCAATACTTTTCTGTGGGATTATAGCAGCCGAACTATCGATTTATTAGAAATCCCCTTCATTACTTCGTTATCAAATTCGTTACAATTTTTAAAGGATACAATCAAAGGGCTCCGAATTAGTCACTATCGTGAGCTGCAATTATGGGAAGCAAAAAAAATTCACTCCCAACCCACCGACTCCCTGCTCAAACCCATGATGCACCATTCCGATAATTTCTTTGCAGAGCAATCACTCCTCATGGTCAGTAATGAGCATTTAGGTGTGATGAATGATGCAAAGATCATTGACACCCTTCTGAAAACAGATTTCGCCAACCTGCCGCAAAAGCCGCGTTGGGCAGAAGGCTCAGGACTAAGCCGGTATAACCTGTTTACACCACAGGATTTTGTTTTCATCCTGAACAAGATGAAGAATGAATTTGGCATGGCCCGCATCAAGGAAATTTTTCCAACCGGCGGCGAAGGAACATTAAGCAGTTACTACAAAAAAGACAGCACTTTTATTTACGCCAAAACAGGAACACTATCCGGTGTGGTTGCCCTCAGTGGATTTCTTTATACAAAGGACGGAAAAGAATTGATCTTCTCGGTGCTTGTCAACAATCACCAGGGTTCAGCCACCAATGTGCGTCGCGCAGTAGAGAAGTTCATTCAGGGAATAAGAGAAAACTTCTGAACCATGATTTGGGTAGATTTTTAAGATGAAGAGGAAATAATAACCTTTTCATCAAGCAAGAGCCGTTCTATAAAAACGGCTCTTTTATTTTCTGTTCATCCAATCATTCCCATAAATCATGGTTCCGACAATTTTTCTATCTTACCCAACCTTTCTGCACCAGCGGAAGTAAATACTACCAAAACCTTTTTATGAGAAAACTATATGGTGCCCTGAGCCTGCTGCTTATTTCTGTTCTCTTCCTGCAATGCCAGCGGGAAGTGAGCCATATCGGCGGGCCGGACTTTCCCGGTGAAATTGCCACTCCTGATCCGATTACGGCTGCACTCCAGGGAAATGTGTTTGATGAAAACGGCGATCCTGCTGCCGGTGTTACCGTGCAGGCAGGAAGCAAAACAGCTGTAACAAATGTCAATGGCTATTTCCGCATCAATGACGCATCGCTCGATAAAAAATCGGCTGTTATAACTGCTGCAAAAGCAGGATATTTCAAAGCGTACCGCACTTTCGGCGCCACATCAGGTGCCAACTTTGTGCAAATCAAGTTGCTTAAAAGAGCACTGGCAGGAACCATTGACGCTGCTACTGGCGGCGAAGTCTCGCTAAGCAACGGTTCAAAAGTTGCTCTGCCTTCAAACGGTGTAATGAATGCAGCAACCAATGCCGCTTACACGGGCTCTGTTCGGGTATATGCGGCATATATTGATCCGTCTTCTGCCAATTTTGACCAGATTGTGCCAGGCTCAATGATGGCCAATGATAAAGATGGAAAGAGAGTGCTTCTCACGTCGTACGGCATGTTGTCGGTGGAGCTGGAATCTACTTCAGGTGAAAAGCTGCAAATCAAATCCGGAAGCACTGCCAAACTTACAACAGCTATTCCTGCTGCAGGTCAAGCTTCTTCTCCGGCTACAATTCCAATGTGGTATGTAGATGAGACAACCGGCATCTGGAAGGAAGAAGGATCGGCTACAAAAAGCGGGAATGTATATGTTGGCGATGTAAAGCATTTCACTTACTGGAACTGCGACCTCCCGGTACCGACAATTACTTTTACCGCTACATTGAAAACGTCTGCCGGGCAGCCACTGACACATGCTTATGTAAGAGTGAAACCCGCATCAGGTAATTACAGCTCCTCCGCACACGGCTATACCGATTCATTGGGGCAGGTGAGCGGCCCCATTCCGGCTAACATGAACCTGGTATTGGAGTTAAGCCTTTATGGTCAGGGTGCTTGCAACAACACAGTCATTTTCACGCAAAATATTGGACCCTTTTCACAAGCTGCAAATTTGGGAGTGATTACGGTAACAACACCCACCAACTCTCTTCTGACTATAAAAGGGAAGCTGGTTGATTGTAACAATGCGCCGGTAACAAGTGGTTATGCCGAAATTCAGTATGGCTTTTATACTATTTATGCCAGCGTAAATGCTACAGGTGACTTTGAGAAAACAATCACCCGATGTGGAAATACACCTTCATCTATTGAAGTTATTGGTATCAATAATGCTACACAACAGCAAAACAACGTAACTGTTGCCGTGCCAGTTACAATGCCATTAACAAGTATTGGAAATGTTTCTGCCTGTGGCACCTCATCTGCTCAGTTCATTAATTATACATTGGATGGAACCGTATTTAACTTAACAAGTCCGGCAGACTCTCTTTACGGTGCAACCCAACCATTAGGTACACAAGAATATGTTTCCGATATAGTAGGTTTCGAGATGAATAGTAATAGTACAGGAATTTCTATTGAATTTGTAAGTCCAACGCAAACAGCTGGAAATTATCAGATGAGTTATTTGAGCATAAATAATTTTGACAGTTTAACTCTTACAACACCCATAGCCATTACTCTTACGAATTTCCCTGCTAATAGCCCTGGCTTTTACGAAGGCATTTT
The DNA here is from genome assembly GCA_036388115.1 of Flavisolibacter sp. Classification (GTDB taxonomy): domain Bacteria; phylum Bacteroidota; class Bacteroidia; order Chitinophagales; family Chitinophagaceae; genus Flavisolibacter. The sequence continues at coordinate 4,420 of DASVSM010000353.1, read as the reverse complement.
TTCGGGACAGTTTAGAGATAACCTCAATGCATTGCATACACTTAGCGGAACATTCAGGGTAAGAAGAAGATAGCTTTGATGCAGAAACAATTTCTATAGATTGAAACACCAAAACACCTTTGGCTAACGAGGAAGAACATAGCAATATCATCCGGGGCTGCAGGCAGAAGGACCGCAAGGCACAAGAAGCACTGTACAAGGCATACTATAAAGCAATGGTCACCATCTGTCTGCGCTATACAAAGAATGAAGACGATGCGCTAGAGGTATTGAACAGCGGTTTTTTAAAAGTGTTTCAAAACATACAACGGTACGAACCAGCGCAGGCCAGCCTGTACACCTGGATTCGTACCATTGTTGTGAATAGTTGTCTGGATTTTATCCGGAAGAAGGCCAGAACAACACAGCACCACGAGTTGGACAATGCAACAGAAGTGCATGTGCCGGCAGAAGCAATAAGCAGGATGAAGGCAAATGAGTTGTTAGCTTTAGTACGAAGTCTGCCGCCTTCAACCGCAGCGGTGTTTAATTTGTACGTGATAGAAGGTTACAGTCACAAAGAAATCGGAAGTTTGTTAGGCATCAGTGATGGCACCAGCAAATGGCACCTGAGCGAAGCCCGTAAACAATTGCAACAGAAAATAAAACTGCAGGACATCAACACATGAGCGAAGAAAAACGATACATGGATGAAGAGTGGAACGATCTTCCACTCCCTGACGGCGAAACAGCCTGGCAGAAGATGGAGCTTTTGCTGGACAAAGACAAGAAACGCCGCCGCGTTATTCCGTTCTGGCTCTGGCGGTATGCAGGATGGGGATTAGCCTTGATTGGCCTGGCCGTGGGTACATGGTTATGGTTAAAACGAACTGATACGAAAGATATAGTGATAAGTACACTGCAGGAAGAGACTTTGCAAAAGCCAGGAAAAGAAAAAACGACAATAGAACAACCTGAAAACATTACGAATCGAACAAAACAACATAGCAAAGAGGAACAGCCGCAAACTGTTAACACAAAGAAGACTTCTGAACAGCCAGGCACGCAGGAAAGAACTACAGTGAAAGAAAAACAAACGATTGTACAAAGGAGAACGGCAACAACTCAACAAGCAGCTTTGAAATCAAAAGCGAAAAGCAGGGTGAGAACGAAATTGCCCGGCGAACGCATGAACAATGACCTGCCGTTAACCGATGTAATGCCCGTGCAGCAAAACCCACAGCAGGAAAAAATAGCTTTTTCATCAGGTGAACCAAAGGATTCTTTAAAAACACTGTTACAACCGAAAAGAGACACAACAGCTTCAACAGATACCGGTGCTAAAAAAGCCGCGGAGCCAATGGTAGGCAATGAACCAAAGCAAGATTCGCAAAACGATAAATCAATGATCGTATTCAGTGCGGGTGTGGGCATGCAGCAGGCTATTTCATTAAATAACCAACAGTCTTCTTCTTATAATTACAATGGCAAACGGAGCACGGCTTTAGATCTGATTCCATCCGTGTATTTGCGGTTACAAAAGAGTGACTGGTTTGCGCAGGCCGAGTTTCAGTATGCGGCTCCGCAACCGGTAGAGCAGTTTTCATTCAGCCAGAAAACGCGGTATGATGCAGCCAGTTTGAATGTGAACACGGAACGGTTCTCCATTCAAAAATTGTATTATCATCAATTGTCTTTCAGCTTGAATTATCATGTGCTGGAAAATTGGTCGGTTGGTGCAGGAACAATGTACAATATGTTGGCGGGCGCCGTTACGGAGCAGGAAACTGAAAGCAAAAATGTACAATTGGGTACTACAACTATATCCCGAAACCTGGCTCCTGTGAAAGGTTATAAAGACTCCTTTCTTTATAAAACAACTGCCGGCATTTTATTGCAAACGGATTATCATTGGAAACGTTTTTCATTGGGAATGCGCTTTACCCAACACCTGCAACCTTTTATCAAATACACTACACCAGACGGCGCTGTAATGGATGAAAAAAACAAGGTGCTACAGGCCGTTTTGCGTTTCCGGTTGTTTTAGCATCAGGATTGTCTTTGAACCATGATTCAGGAGATTGAATGGATGAATAGGAAGTGATAACAGTCTTTATAAAGTAAGAGTCGTTCAACACTGAACGACTCTTTTATGTCCTACTAATCCATTCAATCCTGTACATCCCGGTTCAGCTTCTCATCGCATAAACATCTTCTCCAACTGATCTTTTTTAAACTCGACATATGTTGGACGGCCGGATGGGGACGCATTGGGTTGACGGCAAATGAACAGATCATTCACCAGTCCTTCCATTTCTTTTTCGGAAAGAGAAGTGCCGGTTTTGATGGCGCCCTGCCAGGAAAGGGTGCGTAACAACATCTCCCTTTTGTGCAGTTTTAATTCGGCACTAAAATGTTTGTATTGCTCAAGTATTTTTTCCAAAGCTGCTTTTTCATTTCCTGTTTCAATATCCGCCGGTGTGCCCTGTATAACAAAGGCAGCTTTGCCGAAAGGCTCGATAACATACCCAAGCTGGTGAAGGTCAGGGAGCAATTCAGAAAGCAATACAGCATCGGCGGGAGCAAGTTCGATGGATGCCGGAAACAGGCTCCGTTGTGTCGCCATCGGTTTGCCGTCCATGGCTGCGGCCAGCTTCTCATAAAGAATACGTTCGTGGGCTGCCTGTTGATGAACAAGAAAAAATTTATCTGACATGCAAGCCAGTACATAAGTGCCAAAAATCTGTGAGAAATTGCTGAAGCTTGTGAGTGGTGAGTGGTGCGTGGTCAATTGAGCCGGCTGAATTTGTGGTGCACTTAATCTTTCATCCAGCTCCATCAACTGTTTGGTTAAGGAAACAAAACCTGAATCAGTTGACTCTTTGTGCTCTAAAGACCATGCGCCAGTTACCACCTTGTGCGCCTGATTAGCTTCCGTAAATGTTTGAAAGATAGAACCAGATGTTGCCGCAACTTTTCTTTCTTCTGTAAACGGCTTTTGTATCGATTCTAAACTTTGAATGGAAGCATCCAGTTCAAAATCAAGCGTGGGTGTTATGCTGAACTGTGCAAGGGCATGCTTCACTGCTGCCTGCACAAAAGCATACACGATCTTTTCATCTTCAAATTTTATTTCCTGCTTTGTCGGATGAACATTCACATCTACCTGTGCCGGATCGAGATCAATGAAAAGAACATAGGCGGGAAAAGTGTCGCTTCCGATCATCTCCTGGTAAGCACCCATCACCGCATGATTGAGATAAGCACTTTTGATAAAACGGTTGTTGACAAAAAAATACTGGTCGCCCCTTGTTTTTTTGGCCGTTTCCGGCTTGCCTGCAAAGCCATAAATATTCAGGTAATCGGTGTCTTCTTTTACAGCTACCAGCTTTGCATTGTAATTGCTGCCAAGTATTTGCAGGATGCGGCCTTTCAGGCTTCCTGCTTCCAAATAAAAAATCTGCTGCCCGTTGCTGGTGAGTGAAAAGAAGATATTCGGGAAAGACATGGCCACACGGATAAATTCATCCACAATGTGACGCAGTTCGGCCGTATTGCTCTTCAAAAAATTACGGCGCGCCGGCACGTTAAAGAAAAGGTTCTTCATGCAAATAGAAGTGCCCACCGGCGTGGCAACAGGTGTCTGCTTTTTCACCGTACTGTTCTCAATCTCAATACAGGTGCCCACTTCATCTTCCACTCTTCGTGTTCGCAGTTCTACCTGCGCAACGGCTGCAATGGAAGCAAGTGCCTCACCCCGAAAACCCATGGTGCGGATATGAAAAAGGTCGTCAATGTTTTTGATCTTGGATGTAGCATGGCGCTCAAAGGCCATGCGGGCATCGGTCTCGCTCATGCCAGAACCATTGTCCACCACCTGCAGCAATGCCTTGCCGGCATCGTTTACAAATAATTTAATTTCTGTTGCCCCGGCGTCTACGGCATTTTCAAGCAGTTCTTTTACCGCACTCGCAGGCCGCTGAATGACTTCACCGGCAGCGATCTGGTTGGCAATATTATCCGGAAGCAGTTGTATTCTGTCAGCCACAATGTTCTCCTCTTATTGCGGTAAAAATACAGGTTGGTGGCCGATTGGCGAAGGATAAGAGAGATTCCTTAGAACGGCAAAAATTTTCCACACCGGCTTTTTATTTTCCGCGAGGCCGTTTATTTTGGTGGCTCCAATATCCTGACGCCCATGAAAAATCCATTTAGCCTGGCAATAGTATGCCTGTACTTATTTTGTTGCAGTTGCAGCAAAGAAACGCCTCTGCAAAATTTATCAACACCGGCTTTTCAGCAGTTTATCATTCCAAAAGGACAACATTTTGCCACCGGAAACAACCTCCGGGCAGTGGAAACTAGCGAACTGAAATTTGTAGTAAAATTTGATAGTTCTGCCATTTATCAAACGACGGATCCGGAGAACCAGCATGTTATC
>DASVSM010000352.1:0-6044 GCA_036388115.1 Flavisolibacter sp. | reverse complement strand
ACCGATGCCTGTGCAGGTGTAGGCATATTGGTGAAAGGGTTCCCCCATTGATCTGAAATGGTTGAGGTTAATCCTACCGGGGACGCGCCATAAATGGTGGCATACATCACACATGCTACAAAATAATTACCGGCATTGGTTAAATGAATATCGTCTGAAAATAGGTCTCTGAAGCTGGTTATTCCGGGTACGTTTCCTGCATTGATTTGAGTAGTAAGATTATAAAATGCCTGTCCGGCCGGTACCATCCAAATTTGATTGTCGGCCGGGTTCTGTGCCCTGACATGGTTAACAATCCCTGACCAAAGAGGAAAATCTGCCTGAAGCCTGTCATGCCACACAATGGTGCTATTGGCTGAGTTGTCATACCAGCAACCGTTTGGAAAATTGGGATTCGAATCAGGAATGCCCGAGTTGATACAGTGCCAGGTTTCGTAGATGTAGAATTTTACGGGCACTCCATTGTTGTTGCCCTTCGCATAATTGTAAAAATTATTTGCAGCGGCATATGCATTACTCCAGGTAAGATGATTTTGCAAGGGCACTGCTTCTGTAACAATTAACCGGTTGTAATTCCCGGCTGGAAACGCCGTTGTATAGGGTGTTCCTTCTGCCCCGTTGGAATTATTAAAGTTGTTCTGCAATGGTGACCCATTGATAATTTGCCTGCCATAATGTGTTGTTCTCCCAGCATTGGTTGCTAATGCCTGAACCATGTAGGGCATGGTATGATTGACTAAACTATGTCCAACATAAAATGGACTGGATTCTTGTGTATGGCTAACAAAAGAGTAAACAACAGCTATTGTTATAAGTAGTAGTCTCATAGTTTTGGTTTTGTTGGATTGATGTTGCACGCCAACGAGGTATAAGGTGAGTCCAAATAAGGAGATTGTCATCATAGGACGGTGGTTGGGATCTTACTTCACTAAAGAAAACAGAAAATCTGTTGAAATGCAACGAGGGCAAGAAAATTCAGTACTTACCGAACATATTCCCCGGAGATTTACGAAGGCCGTACAAACCGAAAATCAATGAACCACCGAAGAAGGGCAACCGCTTTCCCATTCCGCTTGCCGCCCCGGATTCCAGACGTCTGTTTGTATGGAGCGAACCAATAGGGCGAGGAGGAGGGAGGATGGATAAGCAGTGGTACGAAGAGTCCCATGTAATAGGCTAGCTACGTGAGCTGCTTCTGTGGAGACTCTTCGGAGAAGAAACGGCAAGCAACGAAAAAGGGAATGATGCTAATGTCATGCGCCTTTATATGGACTTACATTGCAGACCCTTGTTCGGCCGGGCCCTGTGCAGGAAACTTCGAGACGTCCATATAGAAAACCTCCCAGGTATGGCCGTCAAAATCTTCAACCGTTCGTTGTTGCATAAAACCATAGTCCCGCATCTCGTTCGGTTCTGTTCCGCCTGCGGCCAGTCCAGCCGCCATCATGCTGTTTACTATGTCCACACTGTCAACTGATAGGGAGAAGAGTCCTGCTACAGCCGATTTTGTGTCTGCAATGGGTTTGCTTGTAAAGGAGGAGAACTTTTCGTGTGTCAGCAGCATAACGAAGATGCTGTCGCTCCAGACCATACAGGTTGCGGTGTCGTCGGAAAACTGCGGGTTGACTGTAAAGCCCAATGCCGTGTAGAAGGCCCCAGATTTTTGCAGGTCTTTTACGGCCAGGTTGATAAAGATTTGCTTTGCCATGTTGAGTGCTTTGTTGTTGAAGTGATTGTACCTGGAAGCTATCTCACAAATGCCATTTGTCAGTGGTGAGTGGTGAATGGTGAGGCCAAATGAACCTTACTCACCACTCACGAAGCAGTGACGCAATTTATGAAACCACTTGTATTTCCTAGATTTTTCCCTTGTGCCTGGCGTCAAAATCCACCATCCATTCAATGCCGTATTTGTCGCGGAACATGCCAAAGTAGGAACCCCAGGGAGTGTCGGCCATCGGCATTTCAACAGCGCCACCTGCGGAAAGTCCGCTAAATAAGGCGTCGGCTTCTTCACGGCTTTCTGCGCTGATGGAAATCTTGGAGCGGTTCTCTGCTTCGTTCACCCGCCCCATAAATTCCGGAACATCGTTGCCCATTAAGATGTTGGGCCCAATTGGTAAGGCAATGTGCATGATCTTGTTCGCTTCGCCTTCAGCTATTGGATGCTCCATGCCTGGCATGTCTTTAAATCGCATAACCATGGCGAACTCGCCGCCGAAAACCGATTTGTAAAAAGTAAATGCTTCTTCCGCATTGCCGTTGAAATTGATGTGAGGGTTGATCAGTGCCATAGCTTGTATTGTTTGAGGACTAAAGGTAGGTGGACCAAAACACATCCATTGGGGTTAGTTGCGACATTGTGGAGTGCTGTTTGCGTCAGTTTCATTGTACTGTGTTAGGACTGCGCTTTGCCGACCTTATAAACATACAACCGGAAGCAAAGACGACTCTTCATTCGTGCGGTAGGTTTTGGCGCTGCTGTATGGATAATCTTCCGGCTTTTCTACCAGGCCTGCTTCCACCGGGTTGTTGTGAATGTAGTCGATCTTTTGCGCAGTGAAGGCCGGGGTAAAACATTCCTTTGGCTGATTGTCTTGCCGCCAGAATTGGCAAGTGGTGTTTCGGCCATTGGCTTCTCCTGCTTTTTGAAAGATGTGGAGCATCCAGGCCTTCCGGCTTTCATGTTCATTAGCCTGAATAGCTGCAAGAAGCTGCTTAGAAGTAAACTTTTTAAAATCCCGCAGAATGTCTGACAAGTTGTTTTCTTTGACCGATGCCAGTAAATGAACGTGATTACTCATGATGCACCATGCATGTAACACTAAGCCTTTTTCCTGCTGGCAGTGCCGAAGGCTGTCGATGAGGATATCGCGATAGGCTTTACGGGTGAATACATCCACCCATTCCACCACGGCAAAGGTGATGAAATGAATAGCTCGTTGATCCCTGATTTTGTAGCCGCCGATGCTCATGCTGGTTTTGGTTGCATTTTTAAACTTACAGCTTTTGTCTGGCAAAGGCAATACGCCACTGCTGCCTGTAATGCCTGTTTGTAGTTTAGGATTGCTGGCTGTAGTTTGCAACTACGGCCCGAACTAGTTGCTGCTTTTGACACGGCAAGATGCTGCTATTACAGACGGACCTGAGTCGCAGACTCAGGCCAGCGAGCTTATAGTTTGAGGAACACTACGGATAGCAGAGCGTTAGCACTTCTAAGTTTTAAGAAACCCTTTGAGCAGCAGAGGAGTCATTTTTTAAATTATATTTTGCTAATTTTCCGCTTATCACTAACTGCAAGTCACCATCATGAAAACGTTTTGCGCCTTAACTATTTCTTTCTTCTTGTTTTTTAGTTGCAAAAAGGGTGATGCTCCCCCGGACCAACCTCAAGGCTCAGTTAATAGACAAGACTCCGTTAAGGTTGACTCACTTGATATCCATGTTGTTGGCGCTAGAAACGGCATCCTCTACTATTGGAAAAACGGCCTTGAAAAGACACTCTCTAAAACCACTGGTGCAGATGGCATTGCGAATGCCATTGGCATTTCCGATACAAATGTATATGTGGTGGGCCGAGTGGGCTTCACCGCCAAGGTTTGGAAAAATGGTGTCGCTACCAATCTTTCTGATGGCAGTTTCATGACTCATTCAAAATCGATTGCTATTTCTAATGGCGATGTTTATATAGCAGGATTTGAGTTTAGTAGTCCGAGGAACAATATTGTTGTCTGGAAGAATGGTGTCAAATCAATTGTCGCAACAACAGGAGAAATTCCGGATGCCAATGGAATAGCTGTTGCCGGTAATGATGTATATGTTATTGGAAGCTTTAATGAGCGGGCATTTTGCTGGAAGAATGGAATTGCCATTCCGCTTAGCCACCCCGACTCGCTGACCAGCACATCTGGCATAGCGGTCTCCGGCAATGATGTTTATATATCCGGCATCGAAAATGCACGGGCGGTTTTCTGGAAGAATGGTGTAAAAACTATTTTATCCCATCAAAGCTCACTTACAAAAGGCATTGCTGTACTTGGCTCAGATGTTTATGTTGTGGGAGCCGAAAACTGGAACACAGCCGTGTACTGGAAAAACGGAATAAAAACTGTTTTAGGCACCAACATTAACTATGCCCATGCAAATGCTATTTCAATTTATAAAAACGATGTTTATATCGCTGGCGATATTGGCGGATTTGATTATTACTGGAAGAATGACGTTCGCACAAGAATGACCTCTTATCCTGGCGTCAATGCAAACTCCGGTTCTGCGGTCAACATTCTAGTAGTTAAACGGTAAGTGTTCTACGAATTGAATAGTGGTCAAACTGCACAAACTTTCGTCGCAGACTCAGGAAAACAATCTATAGTTTTAAGAAGACTACGGATAGCAGGGGGTTTTAATTTACTGCGTAAGGAATGCACTGTAAAACATTATTCATGCAGTACATCATGCTCAGGCCCCGAAATGATTTCCAATTCAACTGCGGTTCCGCTGCCGGTACTGTTAATAGACAACTTCCCGTTAATGGACAAGGCCCTGCTGTGCATGGTAGTAAGGCCGCTTGCGAATGTGGTGGTCTGCTGGTCAAAACCTTTGCCATTATCAATAACAGCCAGGCGAAAGCCGCCGGCATCATCGTGTTCAATAAAAATGGACACAAGACTGGCGCTTGCGTGCTGCATAATATTTAGCAACGCTTCCTGGCAAACCCGGTATACATCAAGCCCTACTTCGCATGTTAATGCCTCCTCAATGAAACTGCTTTTGTATTTGCAATGAATGCCTGTTACTATCGAAAACTCTTCAGAGAGCATTTCCAATGCAGCATCAAGACCAAGATCCGCAATCTCGCCGGGACTAATTGCATAAGATATCTTGCGGATATTATTCACCAGCAACGTAGTGGTTTTAGCCAGCGACTGTATGTGTCTATGGAGTTGTGGCGGCAGATCATGTGTTTTCGAAGAAAGCCATTCGATCTTTGTTTTTACAGCAGTGGCCAATTGTCCCAGGTCTTCGTGAAGGTCCGAGGCAAACTGTTTTCTGTCTTTTTCTATACCGTTTTTAAAATGAACGGCCAGTTGCCTGAACCTTGCATAGTTCTCCTGCAATTCCCGTTCTTTTTGTTTATGTACCGTAATATCTTTTGCAATGGCAAATACAAGCCCCTTTTCGGGCACGTAAATGGAGGTCCACTCCAGCCAAAGGATGTTTCCGGTTTTGGTGCAGTAGCGGTTTTGAAAATTGAGCAGGGGCTGGTTGTTTAGCAGCTCGGCCCTTTTTGCTGCTGTTGGTTCCCTGTCGTTGGGGTGAATGAAGGTGGAAACCGGAACCGCCATTAGTTCTTCTTCTGAATACCCCAGCTTTTTGGTAACAGCAGGATTGATTTTTTGAAAGTAACCTTCTTTGCTGACGATGCACACAAGGTCGGGAGTCATTTCAAACAGGGTAAACATTCTCGATTCTTCATGGGGCATGGGACCTGGCGTTTTAGAGCACCTAAAGTAGGAAGGAAATAATTGTTTATCAAGACTGCATGGTAGCAGTTCACAATCTATCTTAAGCAGAAGGGCACTGTTGGCCGTAGGCGGGCTTACGGCCGAACGGGCTGGCTTTGGACTGGCAGGATGCTGTTGTTGAGGATTCAGGCCAGCAAGCCTAATGTTTGAAGAACACTACCGGTAGGAGCATAAAGACAGAAATTTTTCGTAGTTAAAGTAAGCGTAGATTAGTTTACAAATGGCTTTCTATGAGTCCTGAGAAGTTTAATTCATTCGGATTTAAAGCATATGACTGGGTCGAAGTAGTGTATTCGGAAGGTAAGAGGAAATTATCTATACGAGTCCAATTGCAACAAGGTGAAGCCTTGGAAGCCTTGTGGGAAAAACAGCTTAATGAGAAATCGAAAAAACAAGAAGACGTTTTGATTAGGCGACCTAGTTTAGTATATGTAGGCGATAGCCCTTTTGGAGATATTATTGAGTTGTGGAAAGTTGATGATATTAAAAGAGTTTAGGCTGCATCGATGTCATATATTA
>DASVSM010000351.1:0-3534 GCA_036388115.1 Flavisolibacter sp. | reverse complement strand
AAGAATGGCACAGGAACTTATTAAAAAACGAAAACCCTCTAATTAAAACTGTCTGAGAAAAGGGGTACTTACATTGCCGCAAATTTTAAATTTTATATCAAGTGCATGAGCGGGTAGCCCTGCCACCAGTAGTGTTCTTTGAGCTTTAGGGTGGCTGGCCAGAACTTGTAGCTATGGCCCGTCAAAGGCCGAAAATAATGATACTTATCAGTCTTAACTTCAGGACGGACTTTAGTTAAAAACTAAAGTCAGCAGTAAACTTTAATTGGACGAATACTACAACAGCAAAGAGCCCTTCCTTTGGATATTTTATCAATTATTATATCATAGGTTGCCTTGCCCATCTCACCGCCCGGGAAATATTTTTTCTTCAATATGAGGCTTTACTGGAGTTTTGAATAGTCTTGTAATACTTTAACCGCTAGGTTCTTAATGCTATCATCACTTAATACTATACTATCTCTCCTGTTCTCATATAATTTCTCATTATAAAAATAGAAGGACGCATGTTGAGAATCGTCTACTCCTTTACGCTTATACCACACTGACTTTTCTCCAGAAATCGGTTTATTGTTCCAGTACTCAATTAGATACGATATCGAATATCCATCAAAATGATTTTCTCTTATTACATAATCAAGGCTTCCTCTTTTTTTATTTATATAATACTCTGAGCTGTAATATCCTATAATTTCATTTTTAATAGTATCAACAATATCTGCTGAATCTCTCTTAATAATTGGATCATTAGCAGTATGTGCCGCGCTATATACCAAACTGTCTATCGTTTTCAAGTCAACATTATTTGGATTATAAAATTTATTTTGGGATTTATCAGAGCAAGATGAAAGCAGATTTACCGTAAGAACTCCAATCTGAATAGATTTAGTTAAAAACAGTCGTTTTTTCATTGCCACAAATAAAAATGGGCCACTCTAGGGATGCATGGTTTTGGTGTTAAATTTAGCCACTCTATTCATAACAAGCAAAAAGGCGTACAGATAAGCATTTCAGCAGAACAAGGAATGAATCGAACAAAATGGAGTTCCCTTAAAGTATTCAGTCTTGCACACATAAAAGCCTTCTATATTTCCCGGAAAACTCCCTTATTGTCTCTAAATCTTTAATCAAAATATTGAACCTCGTCCATTCCTCCAACGAATGATAGTACCTGCAGGTTCAATTCCAAAAAAAGACAAGCTCTCTGCTTCTATTTTTTAAATTTTATATCCAGCGACTGCGCCAATTGCTCAACTGATTGAACATCTTCTGCCAGAACATGCAGCCGGTCATTTGCCATTAGTTTGGTTGACCCATTTGGTGCAATAAAAACATCACTACGTTGAATGGCAAGAATATTTACTGTTGATGGAATGTTCAATTCAACAATTCTTTTTCCGACGGCTTTGGAATCTTCCGTTAGGATTACCTCCTGCATTTCCGACTTAATATTATCGGTGAGCTCAAAATCAAACCCGATCCTCCGTTTGGCTTTTGCGGGAACAGCCACATGCAACAGCTTCGCCACATAAGAAAGCGTTGTTCCCTGCAGCAGAACCGATGTAACGGAAATAAAAAAGACCAGGTTGAAAATAAGATCTGCTTTGGGTATGCCAGCAAGCAAGGGGTAAGTGGCAAATACAATAGGCACGCTACCCCGCAAGCCTACCCACGATACAAACAGTTTGCTTCTGACGTTGGATTTAAAAAAGGAGAGTGCGGCAAAAACACCGATCGGCCGTGCTACAAAGATGAGGAAAGCAGAGATCAGGAGCCCGGTTCCAATCAGGGGTATAATTCGGGAGGGAAATACAAGTAGACCTAAGGTCAGGAACAGGATGATTTGCATGAGCCATGCCTGCCCGTCATAAAATTTTATCAGGCTTCTCCGGTGAACCATGTTGCTGTTTCCCATAATAACAGCGCACAGGTAAATAGCCAGGAATCCATTGCCGCCTAAAAAATGGGTGAACGAATAGGTGAAGATGGCGAGGCCAAGGGTGAGTACAGGATATAACCCTTCTGTTTCCAGTTTAATATGGTTGACAAGCCAAACGCTTGCTTTCCCCATGGCAAGCCCCAATGCGCCACCCAGGATGAATTCTTTCAGGAATGAAGGAATCAATTCGCCCAAGTCGGCATGACCACTGGCAACGACCGCCGTTAGCGAAATGGTAAGAAAATAAGCCATCGGATCGTTGCTGCCGCTTTCCAGCTCCAATACGGGCCGCAAATAACCTTTTAGGCCAATGCCTTTGCTGCGCAAAATAGAAAACACGGCGGCCGCATCCGTTGCGGACACAACAGAGCCAAGCAAGAGCCCTTCTGCCAGTGTGAACCCAAATGCATAATGCACAAACACACCTACCGATAGTGCAGTGAGGAAAACACCGATCGTAGATAAAGCAACGCCTCTCCAGAGAACGGGCTTGATGCTTTGCCAGTTAGTATCCAGTCCCCCGGAAAAAAGGATAAAGTTTAAAGCACTGGTACCGATGAATTGCGCAATCGCTGCATTGTCAAAATGAATTCCGCCGATACCTTCGGAGCCTGCAAGAATGCCGACAATCAAAAAGAAAATGAGTGTAGGTACGCCCAGGCGGTTGGTAGTTTTACCGGCAATTACGCTAATCAATAACAAAATAGAGCCGATCAATAAAATGTTTTCTGCTTCTATGAACATGATGGTTTCTTAACTGGTTTGGCCTGGCAATACAACACCTTTACCTTACTGAAAGCCGCATGGCGGTTTCTGTAAAAATAAGAAAGGTGGCCATTGGCCACCTTTGTCTCATAATAGTTAAAGGTTTGTGGTTGTATATGCTGCTAAAAACGAAAACCAATATAAAAATTGATGACCGCATTTTTCCCTTTCACTTCATCAGGGTTAAATGGCAACGGGAAGGGCGAAGGCGTTGCACTTGTGCTGGTCATTCTTTTGTAAGCATTTCCAAAGCTCACATTATAGCGTCCGCCAACAATCAACTGTTTAACGGGATAAATTTCTACGCCTCCTGCTGCACCATAATCCAGCCGATTACTAAATGAGGTGATGTCTTCCTCCTTTGATTCACCGGTTGTTTCCTTTGATGACTTCAGCAGGTAACCAAGTTGTCCGCCAAGGTGCACTTGGAAGAACTTCCCTATTCCGAATGTTGTGAAGTGTGGCATATAAACATAGTCGCTGCTCACATTTGTTTGTTTGCCGCTTTCGTCAAAGCCAAACCCCTGGCGGGTGAAAACAAGCTCTGTGCGATAACCCAGCCCGGATTTTGCGCCAGCCGAATAAGAAGCAGCCACCATAAAGCCGTTTTTTGTATCGGGTGAAAAATTGGTAGCACTTCCCGTGATTCTTGCCACATTATAACCGGCTTTGATTGCAAACTTTGGCTTTGCCTCTTCTATTTGTTTCAACTGCTTTTGCATTTCCGCACTTTTTTCCTCAGGCAATGTTTGCGCTGATGCGGCAACGGTTATTGCAATAAATAATCCGGTAAGTATTCCTTTACACATAAATTGTTTGTTTTGGTTGTT
>DASVSM010000350.1:0-3586 GCA_036388115.1 Flavisolibacter sp. | reverse complement strand
CTTCATAACAAATGATACAGTAAGCTTAGCTCTATTAGTACCTTCTGCCCAATAGGGTTTGCAGCACTCGCTGACAACGACACCCTATCAAAAAAATTCATTCTTTCTGTTTTATTGTTACTTTGCCTTTACAATCAACTGCTATGAAGAAATTTTCATTTTTCGCTTTGCTCATGTTCGCACTACTCAATGCTGCCAATGCACAAACGGCACCGGCGGGAAAAAAACTAAACTGGGGCTTTAAAGTCGGATTAAACGGTTCTAACATTCGTGTGGAAGATGGGCTGAACTCCGATTGGAAAACCGGGCTGGCGACGGGTGTTTTTTTCACCATCAAGGCAGGCAACAAATTCAGTATTCAGCCGGAGTTCCTGTATTCGTCCATGGGTGGCAAAAACTTGGGTTCAGCAGAAGAAACAAGCCTGCGACTGAACTATTTTTCGCTGCCCCTACTGGCTAAATACCAGGTTACGAATAAATTGAGTGTTGTGGCCGGGCCACAGGTTGATGTAGTGATCAATGCAAAAACAAAAAACAACACCGGGTTTGACGAAGTGACAAATAATTATAGAGAAAACAGCTTTAATGCCACTGGCGGAATAGAAGTATGGCCTGCCAAATGCCTTGGTTTTTCGGCAAGGTATATCTATGGTTTGAACAATATTGCAGAAACGGGAGTTTCTGAGTTGAAGAACCAGGGAGTGCAGGTGATGTTGGCGGTGAAATTGTAAAAACAGAAGTAATAAATATTCAAAAGCCTGTTTTCTGTTGAAACAGGCTTTTTTAGTCAGGCCTGAGTCAGAGACATCAGGCCAGCAATCCTAAAGGACAGAAGAACTTTTCGAATAGTAGCAGTATTATTGCCTTTCAAGAGGTATAGCAGGATGTTGGTATCAACTAAAATCTCTTTCCCACTCATCTCTTAAGCTTTTTTGGATTTGCAGCGGGGCTTCTTTGAGTTTGAGCACACCATTGTATTTTTTTGCATCAAAGCCGCTCGCCGCTTTTTGTCCGTAAAGCTTTTTTTCTAAGGCCGCCACTTCGTCCTTTGTGGCTCCTTTTTTCAACACCAGTACCATGCGGTTTATGTTTGAAACAAATTTAGTTTTTTGAACCGGTTTATCCGAACGGTTGATATGGACGCTGTGCTTAGCTGGCAATTAAGCACAAAGAATAAAAGCCGTTCAGCTTTCAACCATTCTTTATTTATTACACAGACCGTAGCTACAAACGATGGCCAGCAATCCCATAGTTTCAGAGAACACTATTGATAGCAGGGATAGTACTCCGGCATTGTTACTTCGGTTGTTGGTGGCTAAGGCACAAAACCATCGCCTCAACACGCAACAACGGCAGGCTCCCCCAACACCAACGAGGGCAGAAATATTTTTAAGCCTGAAAGGCTGATATTATTATAGCAGATACATAATCAATGATTCAAAAACCCCGAAGGGATGATATTTCACCCCTTCGGGGTTGCCTAAACATCATTGGAAAAACCATTCTATAATAATTTCATCCGCCAGGGCGGATTTTAAGATTATGGCAAATTGCCTATTTTAAATTTAGATACGTCCGCCCTGTGATAGCATCGCTCCAGTAGTTTATAACGAGAAAGCCTGCTTCTTCCGAAACAGGCTTCTTTTATCTTTTCTTCATCTCTTATCTCAAAAACAACAACTCACGATACTTCGGTAAATACCACTCTTTATCATCAACAAGCTGCTCCAGCTTATCTACGTGATAACGGATCTTATCAAAGTAGGCTTCTTTCACTTCACTGCAATATGCAATGGCCATCTCACGGGTGTCGGTCATGTTGTTGCATTTCTTACGGGCCTCAATCATTTCAGTGGTCAGTTTCGCCACTTCATTAATATGCTGAGAGAGCCTGCGCAAAAAGGCTGTCCGCTGCTCACAGGCACCTTCCTCAGCCAGGCCCACTTCTCTTAAGCCCCTTACGTTTTCAACCAGTTTATTCTGGTAGTTGATGGCTGCCGGCAGTACATACGTTGTTGCCAGGTCTGCCATCAGGCGGCCTTCAATCTGAACTTTCTTGATGTATTTCTCCAGCTCGATTTCGTGACGGGCTTCCAGTTCGGAATGAGAATAAACTTTGTTGTTCTGGAAAAGCGCTTTTGCTTTTTCGGTTACCATTGCATCCAAAGCAAGAGGCGTTGTTTTTACATTCGCCAAACCACGCCGCTCGGCTTCTTTTTCCCACTCGTCGCTGTAGCCGTTTCCTTCAAAAAGGATTTTCTCGCTGCCAACAATGTATTCTTTAATCACGTGAAGAATAGCAATCTCTTTCTTTTCTCCTTTTTCAATATGGCTGTCCACTTCTTTTTTGAAGTTCTTCAACGTTTCAGCCATAATGGTATTCAAGATCGTCATTGGGTTTGCGCAGTTAGCTGTTGAGCCCACAGCACGGAATTCGAACTTATTACCCGTGAACGCAAATGGAGAAGTACGGTTGCGGTCGGTGTTATCCATCAGCAACTCAGGAATGCTGCGGTGAATGTCGATCTTCAGCATGCTTTCATCCTGCTCGTCAAACTTTTCACCTACCCTCTCTTTTACGTCCTGCAAAACTTTGGAGAGGTATTGACCAATGAAAACAGAAATGATGGCAGGAGGTGCTTCGTTGGCGCCCAAACGGAAATCGTTGCTGGCCGAAGCAATGGATGCTCTTAAAAGATCTGCATAATCATGCACGGCTTTGATGGTGTTCACAAAAAACGCCAGGAACATTAGGTTGGTCTTTGGCGTTTTACCGGGTGCCAGGAGGTTCACTCCCGTGTCAGTTGCCATACTCCAGTTGTTGTGCTTACCACTACCGTTGATGCCGGCAAATGGTTTTTCATGCAACAGTACTCTTAGTTTATGACTGGCTGCCACGCGGGTCATAATATCCATCAACAGCGTATTATGATCTACCGCTAGGTTCACTTCTTCAAAAATAGGGGCACACTCAAACTGCGCAGGTGCCACCTCGTTATGGCGGGTTCTTAACGGAATACCCAGTTTATAACTTTCGTTCTCAAAATCACGCATGAAGGCATACACTCTTTCGGGGATAGAACCAAAGTAATGGTCTTCCAACTGCTGACCTTTTGCGGGGCTGTGGCCGTATACCGTACGGCCGCACATGATCAGGTCGGGACGGGCATTAAACAGGCCTTCATCTACCACAAAATATTCCTGCTCCCAACCAAGGGTTGGTGTTACTCTCTGTACGTTCCGGTCAAAATAGTTACACACATCAACGGCTGCACGGTTCAGCGCTTCCAATGCTTTCAGCAATGGTGCTTTATAGTCTAAGGATTCGCCGGTATAGGAAACGAAAATTGTAGGAATGCACAAGGTTCTGCCGGTACCGATGTCCATAATAAAAGCAGGGGAAGAAGGATCCCACGCGGTATATCCTCTGGCCTCGAAAGTTGCCCGCAGTCCACCGCTTGGAAAACTGGATGCATCAGGCTCCTGTTGTATCAGCGCATCGCCTTCGAACTGCTCGATTGGCGTACCATCGCTTTTTAAGGTGAAGAAGGAATCATGTTTTTCGGCTGTTGTACCGGTCAGCGGC
>DASVSM010000349.1:0-5409 GCA_036388115.1 Flavisolibacter sp. | reverse complement strand
ACCTTTGCCGAAATGTATGACCTGCCTTTTAATGGTAAAATAATTGATACACCCGGTATGCGGGAGTTTGGAATTGTGGGGGTTGATAAAGAAGAGCTCTCCGGTTATTTCCCTGAAATGAGAGAAAGGCTAAATGATTGCCAGTTTAACAACTGCCAGCATATTAACGAGCCCGGTTGTGCTATAAAGCAGGCCGTGATTGATGGTGAAATTGATGAAGATCGCTATGTGAGCTACTATAATATTCTGGAGTCGCTTGGCGAAAAAAAATGGTGATCCACCTGTCCCCCTAAAGGGGAGATTTAGGCCGTAAACACTTTTCTATTGCGGTGCGTTTTTTGTTCAAACTGTAAAAAAATATTGGAGAGAAATGAAAGCACACTTTCAATCAAAAATTTTTATAATGAAAAAGGGTAAGATGAGCCTAAGTCTCCCCTTTAGGGGGACTGGGGGATGCTAATACACATTCATCCCGATAATCCGCAAGACCGCTTAATCAAACAAGTGGTTGGCATTTTAAAAGATGGTGGCGTCATCATCTATCCCACCGATACCATTTATGGCCTCGGTTGCGACATTACGCAACACAAAGCCGTAGAACGAATCTGTCGTATAAAAGGCGTTGATCCGCAGAAAGCCAATCTTTCCTTTGTGTGTTATGACCTGAGCGATCTCAGCCAGTATGCAAAGCAACTGGATACTTCGGTTTATCGCACCTTAAAGCAATACCTGCCCGGGCCTTATACTTTTATCCTGGAAGCAAGCCGGCAGGTGCCCCGCATCCTCAAAACAAAAAAAGACACCGTTGGTATTCGTGTGCCGGACAATAACATTGCACGGAGCATTGTAAAAGAATTAGGCAACCCTATTCTAAGCGCATCCCTTCCAGGGGAGTATGTAGAAGAATACACCGATCCTGATCTTATTCATGATAAGTTTGGCAAACAGGTGGACCTGGTGATTGATGGCGGCATTGGAGGAATAATTCCTTCTACCATTATCAGCTTTGTAACGGGCGAAGCGGAAGTAATCAGAGAAGGCGCCGGCGAAGTACTTTAGAAAGCGAAGATTTGAATGTAAGAAGAACTTTCGGACAAGATCAACTACCATGAAGGCCACCACCAGAGCTCATATTGCCGTACTCCTGACGAACCTATTTTTTGCAGGTAACTACAGTCTTGTCAAACTGATCTCACCAGATCCTATCGGGCCCTTTGCTATTAATCTCACAAGGGTTGCTATTAGCCTTGTTCTATTCTGGACTGTCTGGTTTTTTGGCAATACCCCGGTTGGAATTGAAAGAAAAGATTGGGGCCGGTTTGTTCTTTGCGGCATTGCTGGTATAGCTGTTAACCAGATGCTTTTCATTAAAGGCCTCACCATGACAACGACAGTGCATGCAGCCCTTCTTACACTGGTTACGCCAATTGCCGTTACCTTGTTTGCCATATGGGTATTAAAAGAGCGGTTCACTATTTACAAAGCCACCGGGCTTTCCCTGGGAATTGGTGGCGCGGTATTCCTGATTCTCCAGCGGGAAGCAGGTCAGCATGCCACCAACTACTTGTTAGGTGATGTGCTCATCGTAGCCAATGCCATCTCTTATGCACTTTATTTTATTTTGGTGAAACCATTGATGGAACGCTATTCAGCCCTGCATGTAATTCGCTGGGTATTTACACTTGGCTTTTTTATGATGCTTCCTTTTTGCTGGGATCAGACGGCAGCAATCCAGTGGAGCGATCTTTCCTGGCCACAACTGGGTGGCTTGCTCTACGTGGGTGTGATAGGTACTTTTTTGGCTTATTACTTCAACATTTATGGTATTGCGAAACTGGGCGCTTCTATTACTGGCAGCTATATTTATACACAGCCGGTGTTTGCCGTGGGCATTGCTGTTTTTGCTTTAGGCGAAAGTATTACCTGGCAAAAATTAGTGGCAGCCGTGCTCATATTTGCCGGCGTTTTTCTTGTCAATCACAAACAGAAATCGTCAGAGGACAGCTAACGGATTTTTGGGATAATCGTAGAATAAAAACTTCTTATCTGCTTTTTCAAAATCCTGCCAGCTCTCTACATCGGCCTGCACGGCAAAGATGGCACAGGTCGGCATATTGTCCGTGTGTACCTCGCAAAGTGTATTTACAAACTCTGTAATGCCGGGATTGTGTGAGAAGAGAATAACACTGTTTTCTTTGTCAGAAAGCGAAGCAACAATGTTTTCAAACTGCGAAGGCAAAGCACCGTACAACCTTTTTTCTACCCGGATGTCTTCTTTTTTCAAATCAAATTCTTCTGCAAAAAAACGAGCTGTGCGAAAAGCACGTTTTGCCGGCGATGAAATAAATGCGTCAATCTTTAATCCTTTCTTACGAAGCCGCTTTGCCATTTCCGGTGCATCTTTTCTTCCTCTTTCGTTCAGGGGACGTTCGGTGTCGCTCAATCCTTCGTGGCTCCAGTCGCTCTTTGCATGCCTAACCAGTAGCAATGTCTTCATGCTTTAAAGTTCAGGGAAAAAGAAGTGTTGTTATGTTATCTTTTTTGTGGTGCCAGCTGCAGATTTTTTATTTGGGGCAGGCAAATACGTGGTACCTGCTGCAGTCAATTAGTGCTTCGTTATAAAAAGGCAATCCATGCATTGCTTCGCGAAAGAAGAAAGTAACCAGCATTTTCACGAAGCGCATCCTTCAATAATTGCTGATTTTTATTGCCGATTGCCGATGGCATTGGGCTTCTTTTCCAGGTAATCAACATAGTCCTTTGAGCCAATGCGAAAGTAGATTGGTAAAGACGTAAGCTTCTGAAGCTGGACTTCTTTTTTACAAACAAAGGACAAGTGCTGATTGTAGAAGTTTTGCGGCAAAACCTTAAGTGAAACGGCCCTGCTTATACTATCGCTCTGCAGCAGCAAACGCTGTTGGGAAGCGGCTTTTATGGAAATTAACGCGAACAGCGATAAGAAAAGAATGCATACCTTACCCATGGATTAGGATTTGCTGTAAATTTACGGCTTGATTTTTGTGAAACCGGCAACTTTTTTTGCCATAGAGGAGAACCCATAATGAGCCTTAGCCAGAATTTACAACAGAAACTTTTACAGAAGCTGTCACCGCAGCAGATTCAGTTAATGAAGCTGTTGCAGGTACCCACTGCAAACCTGGAAGAACGCATTAAAGAAGAACTTGAAGAGAACCCTGCCCTTGAAGTAACCGACGAAGACGGTGCTGACAATTACGAAGAGAAAGATGAATTTGCCGACACGGCACCGGCGGAGGAAGAATACGAATCGGAAGAAAGAGACCAGGAAGATCTGTACGAGAATATCAACATCTCCGATTATGTGCAGGAAGGCGATGACGATATCGCCGACTACAAAATGCGTGACGAGAACTACGGTGAGCAGTAAGAAAAAACGACAATGCCTTATAAAATAGAAACTTCATTTTACGAAGTTTTAGAAGGGCAGTTGGGCATGCTGAACCTGGACGAACGGCAATACAAAATAGCCGAACAAATTATTGGCAGCATTGATGAAGACGGCTACCTGCGCAGGGAAACATCGGCTATCGTGGATGACCTGGCTTTCCGTCAGAACGTAGATACAACAGAGCAGGAAGTAGAAGAACTTATTCTGCGCATACAGCATTTTGATCCGCCGGGAGTATGTGCCCGCAACCTGCAGGAATGTTTATTACTGCAATTGGAACGTCAGAAGATAGATGGGAAAGATGTTGAAACTGCCATGCAGGCCCTTACGAAATACTTTGATGAGTTTACTAAAAAGCACTACGAAAAAATTCAGCGTGGATTAAACCTCACTGATGACGAACTGAAGGAAGTGATGATCCAGATTACGAAGCTGAATCCAAAGCCCGGTGGTCATGTAGGTGAGATCAACAAAGCCGAAAGTTATATTGTTCCTGACTTTTTTATTTACAACAATGCAAGCAAACTGGAGTTAACGCTGAACTCTAAAAACGCGCCTGAGCTTCGCATTAGCGAAGGCTATCGCGATATGCTGAAAGAGTACGATCGCGGAGCGAAAAAGGATCGTCGTCAGAAAGAAGCGGTCTTATTTATCAAGCAAAAGATCGATGCAGCCAAGTGGTTTATTGATGCCATTAAACAACGTCAGCATACATTGCTGAGTACCATGACAGCGATCATGAACCACCAGTATGATTTCTTTTTAACCGGTGATGAGACGACGCTGCGGCCGATGATCTTAAAAGACATTGCAGAAAAAACAGGGCTGGATATTTCTACGGTAAGCCGTGTGGCAAATTCAAAGTTTGTACAAACAGAATTTGGAACGTATCGCCTGAAATTTTTCTTTAGCGAATCACTGACTACTGATACCGGTGAAGAAGTTTCGACCCGCGAGGTGAAAAAAATCCTGAGCGATCTAATTGAAGGTG
This sequence comes from Flavisolibacter sp., assembly GCA_036388115.1. Classification (GTDB taxonomy): domain Bacteria; phylum Bacteroidota; class Bacteroidia; order Chitinophagales; family Chitinophagaceae; genus Flavisolibacter. Next base: position 991 of record DASVSM010000349.1, on the reverse strand, counting down.
AGCATAAGAAGAAACCATTGAGTGATGAACGCTTAACTGAACTGCTGCAGGAGAAAGGTTACAACATTGCCCGCCGTACTGTAGCAAAATACCGCGAGCAATTGAATATACCGGTGGCCAGGTTGAGGAAGGAATTGTAAACATCCCTCTGACGTGGCCCCTCCATCCCCTAAGGAGAAGTGTCAGGGCACAGAGACAGGCTTTATATGATACTGAAAAGACTCAGTCATTCTTTGATTGAGTCTTTTTCTTTTTTTGGACCAGAAGCCAATACATCTATGAAGCTTTACTTGCGTCGCACTCGTGTACGTTCACAACAGCCTTGAGCTATGAGCCATCAGCTTTCAGCCGTCAGCGTTCAGCCGGGTTCCCGTAGTAATGATTCTTGCTTGTCCTGCTGACGCAGGAAGCATATTGAATGGCAAATAGATTGAAGAATTGAAGAAACGATTGAACCAGCCAGTATCTGTGCAGTTGACGGCCTTCCTCCAGGGGCGAAGTCGGGATGGGGGCCATATCTTTGCCCGATGAATAATGAGCAAGCTGTTGAACCTGTTTCTTTTCATTTTGCCCTCCGGACAGCAGCAAAGGTTATTTCCTATATTTTTCATCCGCTTTTTGTGCCGGTGTACTTTGGATGGTTTCTGATTTATGTGCTGCGTCTTTTCCCGGCTTTAGATCCTTCACAAAAAGGCCTGCGGTTGCTTCAGTTTTTTGTAAATTATACCATGTTCCCTTTGGCAATTGTGTTGCTTGCCAAAGCATTGGGTTTTATCCAGACGATCTATTTAAAAACACAGAAAGACCGCATCATTCCCTATGTCGCCATCATGATCTTTTATTTCTGGATGTGGTATGTATCAAAGAATCTTGGCTTTCCAAAAGAATCAGTGACGTTTAGTTTGGCAGTTTTCCTGGCTACTTGTTTTGGAGTTTTTGTCAACAGCTTTTTTAAGGTCAGTATGCACGCCTTATCAATGGGAGTGATCAT
>DASVSM010000348.1:0-2863 GCA_036388115.1 Flavisolibacter sp. | reverse complement strand
ATAACGATTTTACCAGGAAGTTTAAAATTATTGTTGAAGGTTTCAGTGCTGATGGTAAGCTGGTGCACATGGAAAAAATAGTAGGTGAATAATCTATCTGGCGTAGCGTCGCCGCCTTTTAAAATATGAGAGCTCTCATTTAATATACCAGTCTATGATGATTTTATTAGCCAGAACAATACTGCCACTGCTCTTTTTATCCTGCTTACAAAGCAACGCCCAGGACTTTACAGGTGCGCTGCAATCGTATGCTCAAAAAAATATCCGGGAGAAGATCTATGTTCATTTTGACAGGGACAATTATGTAGCTGGTGAAACGGTGTGGTTTAAAGCATATCTCTACCGCAACGGTACGCCCAGTTTGCTAAGCAGTAACTTTTATGTACGCATGACCAATGAACAGGGAAAGATCATTGATGCGAAAAAATATCCTGTTGAAGGTGCATCGGTGAAAGGCGACATTGGACTACCTGACTCTTTGCCACAGGGTTCTTACACGCTAACGGCATACACAGCCGTTACATTAAACTGCGACGAAGATTTCATTTATAGAAAAAAAATTTTTGTTCACAATCCAGTCTCAAAGCCGGCGGTGCATGCACCAACTCCTGCTCTCTTCCTACAATTCTTTCCCGAAAGCGGAAACCTGATTGATGGCGTTACCACTGTGGTTGCATTTAAGGCGCTTGACCAATCTGGCAAGCCAGCCAATGTTAGCGGCACTATAAAATCAAATGATGGTTTCAGTGTGCCGTTTCAAACGTTTCATGAGGGGGTTGGGAAAGTCAGCTTCCGGCCAGCAGCGGGCAAAACGTATACCGCTACTGTCAATGGCTCGCCGGCTACTTACTCGCTACCCACAGTGGAAAAAGCCGGGATCAATTTACACGTTCAGGATGAAAAGGGAGGCAAAGCTTTTACGCTGACAAGAAGGCAAACCGACAAAAACAATTTCCAAAACGTGTTTCTTGTGGCGCAGATCAACAACCAGGTGGTGTATGAAAGAGACATTGATTTTGAAGACTACCCTTCCATTAAGGGACATCTGTTAACAAGCGAACTGCCATCAGGTATTCTACATTTTACTGTTTTTAACAAGGGTGGTGCGCCGCTTGTTGAGCGCCTTGCGTTTGTGGACAACAAACAATACCTCGCCAATGCCAATGTTGTTTCCGTTAAACAAAGCCTTCAAAAAAGAGAAGAAAATATTTTCGAGATCACAACCATAGATGACATTCAAAAAAGCCTGTCCGTGTCTGTCACAGATGGCAATTCAGGCCACTTTTTCAACCGCGAATCCATTCTGTCTGCCTTTTTGCTTACCGGCGATCTCAAAGGGTATATCCATAATCCTGCATGGTATTTCCTAAATCAAAACGACACAACAAGGATCGCATTGGACAACCTTCTTTTGACACATGGCTGGAGCCGTTTTAACTGGAAAAAAGTACTGACAGGTGAAGTAGCACCACAGCAGGCATTTGACGATATTCACTTACTGAAGATCTCGGGTACGGTGAAAGATGCCAGGGGTAAAGAGGTAAAGGGTGGTAAACTCAACTTATATATCGAATCAAAAGATTCCACCACGCAGACTTATGATATCACTGTAACTCAGAACGGGCATTTCCTGCTTGACTCTCTTTTGTTCTATGGGCCAACCAGAATTTTCTACAATTATTTTGATGACAAAGATCAGCAGCCGGCAATCTTGCATACTGATTCGGTAAAAGACCTGCTTCATACGCCACTGCAGGATAAGATGGTGTCTATTGCTTTTACACATTTACCAGCAACGGAAGTAGCAAGGCGATATGAGTTTACAAAAGAGGGAGAAGAAAAGGTAAAGGAACTGGAATCAATAACCTTACAGGCAAAGGCCACTAACAAAAAGCCGGTCGAACAGGTGAATGAAAAATTCAGCTCTGGGGCATTCCGTGCCATGGGCAAGATCAATATCGATAACATGAACCAACCAACACCAAACAAGTCAATTAATGTGGTAGATTTTTCGCTGAACCAGATTCGCCAGTTATTGATAGAAGGTGGCCAAATCGTTAACATAAAAAACATGAGTCTGGGCACCGGACAAAAATGGCCGGTGGCCATTTTTCTGGATGAAACGCCGGCAGATATTTCTGCTCTGCGGGGTTTTCGAATGGACGAGATTGCACTGATTAAGTTTTACGAACCTGGCTTTGTCGGCGCGGGCACCTCGGGGCCGGGCGGAGCACTGGCCATCTATACAAAAAAATCGCGGCCGGACGACGTACGGCCCGCAAAAATGAACTCTATCACTCACAACGGTTTTTCCATCACTAAAGAATTCTATCAGCCCGATTATTCGATTCCCGCTGCAAAGAACATTTCAACCGATTACCGGTCTACGCTTTATTGGAATCCGAACGTGTATATGGACAGTGAAAACAAAAAGATCAAGGTGCGGTTCTTTAATAACGACTACAGCAAAAAATTACGGCTGGTGGTTGAAGGGTTTGCCGCCGATGGTAAGCTGATTCATATAGAAAAGATGATTGAATGAAACGCCAACGTTCAACCGACTAAATACCATTCTTCAATTCAATAAAATCTGGATTGATCTTCACGGGCAAGATAACAGGATCAATAATTATAAAAATATCTCGTCCTGTTCACCCTTAAATCTTTCAGCACAGAAGATTTGGGACTAATGGTAATATTGAAGTATTGATAACTGCCTATAGGCGTCACACCAATTGACATTTGCCAGCAATGCATTTCCCGGGCGATGCTCATGGTAAACATTGTAAGCTGCTTGGTAGTAAAATCATAATACCCGTTGGTACTAAAATTCCACTTTGGCGTCAGGTTAAAGCTATTGTTA
>DASVSM010000347.1:0-3275 GCA_036388115.1 Flavisolibacter sp. | reverse complement strand
ATATCTTCCGGGTCGCCACTCAATGCCGCCCACCGGAACGGACCCTTTCCCTCACAAAAAAGAGGACGGATATAGGCCGGCACGAACCCGGGAAAATCAAACGCATTTTGCAGGCCTCTTTCTTTCGCTCTTGCCCGGATGTTATTACCATAGTCGAAGGTGATGGCTCCCCGCTCCTGTAACTTCAGCATCAGTTCCACATGCCGATACATGGAGCCGTATGCATAGTCAAGATATTTTTCTTTTGCTTCTTCACGCAAAACCTTCGCCTCTTCATAAGATACCTCGTGAGGCCAGTAACCAATAAGGGGATCGTGTGCCGATGTTTGATCGGTCAATGTATCGGGGACGATATTCCGCTCCAGCAATCTTTCCAACAGATGAACGGCATTGCATAAAACACCAATGGAAACCGATTCGCCTTTTCGCTTTGCTTCTACCGCACGATCAATGGCGTCATCAATATCTGTTATTTTTTCATCCAGGTAGCGTGTTTCCAAACGTTTATCAATTCGCCATTCTTCTACTTCAGCCACCAGTGCAACGCCTTCATTCATGGTAATGGCCAAAGGCTGCGCACCACCCATTCCACCAAGACCTGCAGTTACATTCAGTGTTCCTTTTAGTGAGCCACCAAAATGTTTATTGGCAGCCGCAGCGTATGTTTCATAGGTACCTTGCACAATACCTTGCGAACCGATATAGATCCAGCTTCCTGCCGTCATCTGGCCATACATGATCAATCCCTTTTTTTCCAGTTCATCAAAATCCTTCCACGTTGCCCAATTAGGTACGAGCTGCGAATTAGAGATAAGGACCCGCGGCGCATCTTTGTGCGTTTTTAAAATGCCAACAGGCTTGCCGCTCTGGATGAGGAGCGATTCATCATTTTCCAAAATCTTCAAGCCGGCAATGATCTTATCCAACGCATCGAAATTGCGGGCTGCCTTGCCTCTTCCGCCATACACAATCAGATCATCCGGTCTCTCTGCCACATCGGGATCTAAATTATTTAACAGCATACGCAACGCGGCTTCCTGGATCCAACCTTTGCAGCTTAATTGCGGGCCTGTTGGTGTCCTGTATTTTATGGGGTCGTATTTGGTTGACGTATCAGTGATCATGGTGCAATTGTATTTCTTGCTAAAATAACTTTTTTGAGAATGGCGGATAGCCGAACAGCAATACTAACCGTACACGAGTCCCCATCGACAAGCTCAGGGTAAACTTGCAATTGACGCTCTATAGCCGCACTGTCCGCTGGTCCATAAAAGCAATTACATTTGCCGACAAAACAAACGATTGCAATGGATGTAAAAAATAATATACTGGAGACGATAGGAAACACACCGCTGGTACGTTTGAACAAGATCGTAAAAGATTTTCCTTGCGAGGTATATGCAAAAGTGGAATACTTCAATCCGGGCAACTCTACTAAAGACCGCATGGCGATCAAGATGGTGGAAGTAGCAGAGCGGGAGGGCAAAATAAAACCCGGCGGTACGTTTATCGAAGGCACCTCCGGCAATACCGGAATGGGCCTTGCACTTGCTGCCGTAGTGAAAGGGTACAAATGCATTTTTGCTACCACTGATAAACAGTCGCAGTCCAAGGTTGATATTCTACGGGCATTGGGTGCGGAAGTGGTTGTTTGTCCGACCAATGTTGACCCTGATGACCCCCGCAGTTACTACTCGGTGGCCGCCCGGTTGAAAAAAGAAATTCCTAATTCTTTCCATTTTAATCAATACGATAATCTGGCCAACCGCCTGGCGCACTACGAAACAACCGGGCCTGAACTGTGGAAGCAGACGGATGGCAAGATCACTCACTTTATAACAACGGCAGGCACCGGCGGCACCATCACCGGAACAGCGCAATATCTAAAAGAAAAAAACAAGGATATTCAGATCTGGGCGATTGACGTTTATGGATCGTTGCTTACCAAATACTTTCGTACAGGTGAAATAGATATGAATGAAGTGCACCCTTATATCTCCGAAGGGTTCGGTGAAGATTTTGTGCCGCAGAATTATGACATGACTGTGATTGACCACTTTGAACAGGTGACCGACAAAGACGGGGCGGTTATGACACGCAGGCTTGCAAAAGAAGAAGGTTTGTTTTGCGGCTACAGTTCAGGCAGTGTGCTGCAGGGTTTATTTCAATTAAAAGACAAACTAAAGAAAGAGGATGTTGTGGTGGTGTTGCTGTGCGACCATGGCAGCCGATATGTTTCCAAACTATACAATGACCAATGGATGGCGGAGCGTGGGTTTTTTGAAGTAAAGTCATTCAAGGATGTAGTGAATGCAAGAGGCAAACAACGCCTGGTAACCGTTGAACCAACGCAGTCGGTTGCCGATGCTGTTGACCTGATGAAGAAATACGATATTGAACACCTTCCTGTCACTAAACCTGATGGCACGATGATCGGTTCCATCAGTGAAAATGGATTGTTTCAAAAAGTGTTCAGCAATCCCGAAATCAAAACGGAAAAGATTGAACGGGTAATGGAAAAAGAATTCCCGCTTGTGGCCTTCGATACTCCCGTAGAAAAGCTAGGCACATTGATCAATAAAGAAAATGGCGCTGTATTAGCAAAAGATGAAAGTGGCAACTTTCACATCATTACCAAGTACGACGTGTTGCAGGCCCTTGCCTGACGCGATGGATTATACCGTTCTAATGGCCTAAGCAATTTTACTTAGGCCATTTTTCTTTTGTTGCCTGCCGGTACCGGCTCGTAGATTTTCAGCTTCGCCAAATTTTAAAATGCCCGGTGCTATTATCTTTTAAGGCACCGGATAGAAAAACTTATTTTTTGCAAACGTAAAACTACGATCAACGTTCTCGCAGCTTTCCTAACTCCAGGCTCGATATTATCCGATGCTTTTGGTAATAACCAGATGAAAAAATAAGGGCAAAAGCGCCATTGTCGTGCATGCTCTGCCGCTCTACTTTTGTACCAGAAGTTGATTGATATAAAGACAATCCAGTATCATTGAAATCCTATTAATCCAGTATCCAAAACCGTCCAGTAAAGGATTTATCCATATCCTGAGAAAAACCAACGGTTCAATCCAATATCAATCAACTTCGCCTTTTGAGGCTTCATCCGTAAAACCATTCAAGATCCCAATCAATCCAGTCCTAAGAAAACCATTCGTACAACGTTCACATATTTACAAGCCACCATTCTTGTTTGTAGTCCCGCTGAAGGGGAGACTTAGGGTGTAGCGTTTTTATTTCTTCCAATTCTTCTAACGGAAAAG
>DASVSM010000346.1:0-3508 GCA_036388115.1 Flavisolibacter sp. | reverse complement strand
ATTGCTTTGGCCAATGCACCGGCAGAAGACGCCAAAGACGGACGTGGACGTTCATTGCGCATTTCTTCCATCTCTGATATTGGCTACGCCGATGGAAAGTTGCTGGTCAGCGGACTGTCGAACCATCAATTCAGTTCTTCTTTCAAAAGCATTCCTTATCCATTCACTGATAAGCAGGATGAAGCCACGCTGGAAATTTATCATGCGGCACACGGACGTTACGAAACATCAGCACCTATTAAAACATTTACAACAGCCACCATCAACAATAAAAAATATTTAGTGGCCAGTTATACCTGCACACCGCTGGTGTTGTTCCCGATGGATGAATTAAAACCCGGCACCCATGTAAAGGGAAGAACGGTTGCCGAAATGGGCAGTGGCAATACGCCAATTGATATGATCACGTTAGGGGCCGGCAGCGAATCATTCCTGATGATGGCGAATACAAAACATCCTGTTGCTAAAGTGGAGTATAAAAATCTTGCTCAATTTGAAGGCACGCTGACCGAACCTGTAAAAGGCACCGGCGGTGTGCAGTTTACGGCTACCCCCATGACCAATGTTTTACAAATGGATAAGCTGGATGAGAAACAAGTAGTGATGCTGCAGAAAAAAGCCAACGGCGATGTAGATTTGTGGACAGCCAATGACAGCAGTTTATAAATTTTTAGATAGACAGGGAATCAGGTTAGGCGGACCGCTTAGCCTGATTTTTTTTGTGCTTATTGGTGTAGGCTGTCAACAAAAAGCACAAGAGCAGGTAAGCATTTTTTGGGAAGAAGGCCAGGCAAGAGGGGTTGTCATACCCAAATCGTTATTGGCAAACAGCAGCAATGAGAATCTAAACAATGTTCTGCAAATCCGGTTAGCGAATAGTCGTGTTCCAATGCTTGGGCGGTACCAGGTTGTTAGTAATGATAATATACGCTTCAAGCCGCTCATACCACTTACGCCGGGCAAAACGTATGAAGTGTTTTACAAAGGAAGTTTGATTGGCCGGGTATCTACTCCCCTGCCTGATAAAAGCACTGCGCCTGCGTTAGTTGCCATTTATCCTTCCGCCGATACGTTGCCTGAAAATTTACTGAAGGTCTATCTTCAATTTTCTGCACCCATGCGTGAAGGGGAAGCATTGCAGCACATTCATTTACTTAGTTCTGCTAGTGACACAATACCAAACATCTTTCTCGACCTGCAACCCGAACTATGGAACAGGGAAAGAACAGCGCTGACGGTATGGCTTGATCCGGGAAGAATAAAACGCGACCTGGTACCGAACCAGCAGTTTGGCAATCCATTACAAAGAGGAGCACAATACAACCTGGTTGTTGATAAGGATTGGAAAGATGTACAGGGCCTGGCATTACAACAACCGTACACAAAACGTGTTGTTGTAACTGGAAGGGACAACGAAGTACCACAGCCCCAAGGCTGGCGGATTGAACTGCCAACTGCTGAAACCACTCGACCACTGCGCATTCATTTTGGCGAATCCCTTGATTATTTTTTGTTGCCGGAAACGATCCTGGTAGTTGGTGAAAAAGGGGATCTGTTGAAAGGCAACATTCAAATTTTGGATAAAGAAAGAGGCATAGAATTTACTCCTGAAATTTCATGGAAGCCCGGTAAATACCGGTTAAGAATTGCCACTTATTTAGAGGACCTCGCCGGCAATAATTTGAACAGGCCATTTGACAGAGACACAAAATTTCAGCAAAAGAAGGAAGGCGATTTTGTGGAGAGGGAATTTGTGATCAGAGACCGGTAGTGTCATGTTAGTATGAAGCGGCATTAGCGTGAGGGATAGAAGCGCTATCCTTTTTTGCCGTGCTTCGACAGGCTCGGCATGACTAAAGGGCAAAAAAGATAGAAGCGGATAGCCCGGCCCGAGGCTTTGCGAGGGACACGCCCAAATAAAGATGGTCTTAGTATGCTTTACAATACGCCGTAAAGGACCATGTTATAAGAATTTCTCACAGGTTTTTTAGCTCGTTCTGTACAAACTGCTGCAGTTCTTCCTTGCTTGGCAACTGCACCAGGTACTTGCTTACAAAAAGCGCATTGTCCATGCCCGCTGTGGCATATTCCACCAGGGCTTTGTTTTTATCGGTCACCATCAATATGCCAATCGGCATATTATCGCTTTCCTGCATCACCTCTTTCTTGTAATAATTCAGGTAGGTGTTTAACTGGCCTGCATTGTTGTGCGTGAAGGCCTCCACCTTTAAATCAATCAGCAGGTGGCATTTTAAAATGCGGTGGTAAAAAACGAGATCAATAAAAAAGTATTCGTCGCCGATGAGGATTTTTTGCTGGCGGGCTTCAAAGCAAAAACCGTGGCCCAGTTCCAGCATGAATTGTTGGAGATGGTCGAGCAGGGCCGTTTCCAGGTCCGACTCTTCTATTACATCTTTGGGACGCAGTCCCAAGAATTCAAATGTATAAACCGACTTGATAATATCCGAAGGCCGTAAAGTTTCTGCGCTTTGGACCACCATGGCAGAAAGCTTTTGCGGATCGCGGCTTAAACCGCTGCGCTCAAAGTACAGGCTATTAATTTGACGCTTCAATTCCCGAACGCTCCAGGTTCCTTTGATGCATTCAATTTCATAGAATGCTCTTTTTAGTGGGTCGGTGATGGGCAACAATTCTGTAATGTGTGAAAAGGAGAGGTTGTTGAGTATTTTATTGGGTTGCAGGCTGAAATTTTGGGGTTGATCTTCATTGTCTTGGTTGCTTTTGCTCCACTCTCCGGAAATTGGCGGTGTTACCCAACTGGGTTCAAATTGGTCAGACGTCTGACTAATCAGCGGAGTCGTTCTTAAAAAGTCAGACACTGTCTGACCAATCTGAGGATAAGAAAGGTAGAATTGCCGGTTAAGTTTTAAATTAGTTAATGACAGGCCAGGTACCTGAACGGCCTTTGAAATCTCACTTAAAAGCCCGTCGCCATATTTTGCTCTATCCTCTCCCTTCTGTTCAAACTCCACGATATAATAACCAATCAGCCAGTTGCGCACGGTAAGCGAACGGTTGATGGCTTTTACCGCCTGCTGCTGCAAGGCATCATGCGTTTGCTGTATGGACGTGAGCAGGTGCGTGAAGTTCATAATATGAAATTAGTGATCAAAGATTCAATCCTTCTATCTTCAGCACCCATCCATTCTCCCCGAATTTCTCTGCTGGAAAACTCAGCTTCAATCCTGTTTCATCCTGTGTAAAAGGAAGTGGTTCTTTCGATCCAAGCAGCGTTACCGATTTTATCTTTCCCACGCCACTTGACAAGGCCTTTATAACAACCGGGACTGTCGGCCACTGCAAAGCAATCGTATATAAAGCACTTCCTTTTTTTGTAAACCGAAACTGCGCTTCGCAACATTGTTTCCATGCCCTTGTGCCATAAATGGCTTCACCATTCAGGTCTAACCATTTGCCTACACCTAATAAAATTTCTTTCTGTGCATCCGGTATGGTCCCATCGCTTTTGGGTGAGATATTGAGCATG
>DASVSM010000345.1:0-2746 GCA_036388115.1 Flavisolibacter sp. | reverse complement strand
TTTGGAAAAAGCATTTACGAGTTATTTGATGCCCAAATTGCCATTGACTATCATTTTAATAACCAGCATGTATTGAAAACAGGCCAGGCCGTTGAAACCATTGAAAAAGGAATTAAGGCAAATGGGGAGGAGCAGGTCTTAAAGATTTATAAATTTCCCTTGCTTGTAAATAATCAAAAAATGGTAGGTGGCTGGGCGGTTGATATCACCGACCAGGTAGAGTTGCAGGAGCGGCTTATCAAGAGTGTTGAGCGCCACGAATATGTAAATGAAGCCACATCTGATGCCATTTACGATTGGGATTTTTCCACCAAACGCCTGTACATCAGCACCCGGTTTCAGGAATTGTTTGGCTATGCGGAAAGAGAGATTTCTATTCGCCAGCGAATGAAACATATCCATCCCAATGATCTGTCAAATTTTAAAGAAGTTGTTTTTTCTTCTCTACGCGATACTTCTGTTAACAGGTGGCAGGTGGAATACCGGCTGAAAAATGCGTCAGGAAACTACCAAACGGTGCTTGATAAAGCGGTCATTATGCGGGGAGAAAAAACCGTTCTGCGTGTGATTGGTGCTTTACAGGACGTTACTGCACAAAAGGACCTGCAAACAAGGTTAGTGCAGCAGGAAATGCGCAATAAACAGGAGCTGATCAAATCGATTATTGAAGCCCAGGAAAAAGAACGTCGCCAGCTTTCGGTGGAACTGCACGATAACGTAAACCAAATGCTGGCCTCCTGCAAACTGATGCTGGAGGTAGCAATTGAAAGCGGCAGCAACGCCAAAATGCTCACCGAAAAAACCTACCAGAGCATTCAGACGGTGATCGACGAGATCCGCCGGATCAGTCATGACCTTAACCCTTCCGCCATTGCCGATGTAGGCCTGGTGGAAGCCATTGAGCAATTAATTGAAAAAATTAACCTGGCGGGAAAAACCAACATACAATTTGTTCCCAACCGGGTAAGCTATCACCAGTTTCTTGGCGATGAAGACAAGATTGCCATTTTCCGCATTGTTCAGGAGCAGTTGAATAATATTCTCAAACATGCCAGGGCTAAAAATGTCATTATTAAACTGGATGTAGCAAACGGCCTTATCAAATTATGCATCAAGGATGACGGTGTAGGCTTCGATCTTATAAAATGCAAAAAAGGACTGGGCCTTCGCAATATCTACAACCGGGTTGAGTACTACGGCGGAACAATTCATATCGCTACCAGCGAAGGCAAAGGCTGCGAAATGTGCATTTCGTTGAAAACACTGGCGAGGCCTTTTGGCAGTTTGCAACAACTTAAAATTGCATAAACACTTTTGAAGGCGGTTCTGTCGGGTATTCAATAAAAATTTTCTTTTCAGTGTGAGAGAAAGAGATGTTATTGCTTGCGTTGTGTTCTTTTATATTCCAATTTTCCTTTGCCCAGGATGCCGATGAAGAAGGCTGTAAGGATCATCCGTTCTTTACCCGCCTGCCAAAATTCAGAATCAGTTCCTGTGTGTCAATTATAACGCGGTTCCTGTTCGTCTTGCCGAAACGAAAGCAGAGGATGTGGAAGGTAATGTGACCAAAATAAACTACAGCTTCAATCCCGCAACCGAGCAGGATAAGCCACCAAACTCATTGCAGGTAATTCGAAACTATGAGAATGCCATTGTAAAAAATGGCGGCAAAAAAGTTTTTAGCAGCACGGGAGATAACCGGGGTGCATCTTTCAGCTTAAGTAAGGAAGGGAAAAATTACTGGGTAACCATAGAGAACATGTCACCGGGTTTGCCTGACATATGCGATGGTTTTGAATTGAGTATTGTTGAAATGGAGGGCATGAAACAAGAGGTTGGTGCTACTGAAATGTTTGAAAAACTAAACAGAGAAGGAACAGTGGCACTATACATCAATTTTGAGACAGGAAAACCGAAGATCAGACCTGAGTCACAGAAAACGGTAGAGCAGATTGCCGAAATGCTGAAGGCTAACCCCACGCTCAAGGTGAGCATCGAAGGCCACACGGATAATGTAGGTACAGCCGCCAGCAACAAATCATTATCGGAGGCAAGAGCCAAAGCAGTAATGAAGGCAGTTGCCGCCATAGGTGTGGAAGCACTACGATTGTCTGCAAAAGGCTGGGGACTGGAAAAGCCAGTTGCTAATAATAAAACCGAAGCCGGGAAAGCAAAGAACAGAAGAGTGGAGATCGTCAAAATGTAATCGCAAATGAATCATAATAAAAAAAGGCTTCAATTATTGAAGCCTTTTTTGTGGATCCTGAGGGACTTGAACCCCCGGCCCTCTGATTATGAGCCGCTTAAATAGCTTAATTCAACTGAATCAATCTTAACCAATTTTAACTTAACTGTTTAATATTCAGTCGGTTATAAATTATCTCTATTTTCATTTTTGCCTTGTTTACGGTCAATTAACTCTTTTTTTGCTGGCAAATTGCTGGCAAATTTTGGGGCGGAGGATTTAGTGAAAATGAAAATTTAAAAGTTATGTCTGTATCAACTACAATTACACTTGACACCCGGAGATTAAAAAAACGTACCGGTAAATATCCAGTTAAATTATTGGTTACTTATGAAAGAGTTTCCGAACGCTATCAAACTATTTATGAACTAACCGAGACAGAGTTCAAAAAGCTTTCCTCTCCTAGAATCAATGATGATTTAAAAGTCATCAAAGAAAAACTACAGGAGATTCAATGGAATTCTGAAAAAGCGGCAAAAGTATTGGACCCGTTCACGTTTG